>NZ_JAPMOU010000026.1 GCF_028858535.1 Spartinivicinus poritis | reverse complement strand
ATCCATTATGAATGCTCGAGTATACAGCTTTTTGCCTGCTAACATAGTCCCCCAGGAATCCATATAGAGCCTAAATTAAAACCGCCGCTCAATACCCACTTGTGACAAAATTCGGGTAGAAATTTCTTCAACGGATAAATGCGTGGTATTAATAAATGGAATGCGTTCTTTTTGTAGCAAGATTTCGACTTCTTTGGTTTCTTGCTGGCACTGGCGTAATGACGCATAACGACTGTTAGAGCGTCGCTCTTGACGAATAGCTGACAAACGTTCAGGCTCAATAGTTAAGCCAAATAGTTTATTTTTATAGGGTTTTAAGCACTCTGAAAGTTTCAAATTATCCATATCATCTTCAGTAAAAGGATAGTTGGCTGCTCGAATACCAAATTGCATGGCCAGATATAAACAAGTTGGTGTTTTACCACAGCGAGAAACACCAATTAAAATTAAATCAGCTTTATCATAGTCTCGAGTACGACCGCCGTCGTCATTATCGAGCGCAAAGTGAACCGCGTCGATTCGTTGGGTATAGCGAGGGTTGGAGTCGATTTCTCTTACCCGGCCAATATGGTGAGTAGAGTGTTGTTTTAATTCCTGCTCTAAAGGCGACAGATAACTAGAAAAAATATCCATCATAAACGCATCAATTGCTTTGAATAGCAGGCTGATTTGTTGGTCTACAATGGTGCTGATGATAATCGGGCGGTGGCCATTACTGAGGCCCATTTGTTTGATATCCTCAACTACTTTTTGGGCTTTATCAATGGTATCAACAAAAGGAACTGTGTGGCAGTCAAACTCAATATGCTCAAACTGCGTTAACAAACTTTGACCCAGTGACTCGGCAGTGATACCTGTACTGTCGGAAATAAAGAAGACACAACGTTTCATATTTAATATAAGCTAGTGGTTAAAGGGTTGCTGCAAAGCCTTATTGCAAAGGATTGTTGCAAATAAGTCCATAGTTTATACCTAATCACGTAGATACATAAATTAAACAAGTAATTTTTGTCAGTTTAGTTATACTGATGCCGACTCCTAATCGTGGTCTTGTTAATGGTCACTTGACTTATTAGACAAGATTTAGGACGACCACAGCCTTGTAATTTTGTAAATAAACGACCCTCAATGAAAGGGGAGATTCGATCTTGGAAGCTTATGTTGTTTCACTGGCCGAACTCGGTGCCAATGATGTGGAAAAAGTGGGAGGAAAGAATGCCTCCCTTGGGGAAATGATCAGTCAACTAACGGCAGCAGCGGTTAAAGTACCTACTGGTTTTGCGACTACAGCGGAAGCCTATCGTGAGTTTTTAGAGAAGAGTGGGCTAAACCAGCGCATTCATGATGAATTAGATAAACTCGATGTGGATGATGTCAATGCGCTGGCTAAAACCGGTGCGCAAATTCGTCAGTGGGTTATTGATGAACCGTTTCAGCCTGAGCTGGAACAAGCGATTCGAGATGCCTATGGAAACATGTGCCGTGATTTGCCTGAAGTCGCTGTGGCGGTACGTTCATCTGCAACGGCAGAAGATTTACCTGATGCATCATTTGCTGGTCAGCAAGAAACTTTCTTAAATATTCGTGGTGTTGATCAGGTGATTCATGCAGTGAAAGAAGTCTTTGCTTCCCTGTTTAATGACCGTGCCATTGCTTATCGTGTGCACCAAGGTTTTGATCATAAACTGGTAGCTTTATCCGCGGGCATCCAACGGATGGTTCGGAGTGAAACTGCTGCCTCTGGGGTGATGTTTACTCTGGATACTGAATCTGGCTTTAATGATGTTGTGTTTATTACCGCTGCTTATGGTTTGGGAGAAACTGTCGTACAAGGTGCAGTGAATCCTGATGAGTTTTATGTACACAAGCCGACTTTACAAGCAAATCGCCCAGCAGTGTTGCGTCGTAACTTGGGAACTAAAGCCATTAAAATGGTTTATAGTGATGACCAAGAAGTGGGTAAAACGGTTGCGACAGTTGATGTGGAGATGGCAGACAGGCAACGCTTCTGTATTACTGATGAAGAAGTCTCTGAGTTAGCTAAGCAGGCACTGATCATTGAACAGCATTATGGTCGCCCAATGGACATTGAGTGGGCTAAAGATGGTGAAGATGGCCAGCTTTATATTGTCCAGGCTCGTCCTGAAACCGTGAAAAGCCGCTCTCATGCAGCTACCATGGAGCGTTACCTGTTAAAAGAGCAGGGTAAGGTGATTATTGAAGGTCGGAGTATTGGCCAGCGTATTGGCAGTGGTCCAGTCAAAGTCATTCATGACTTAACTGAAATGGATAAAGTTCAGCCTGGTGATGTGTTAGTGACTGATATGACTGACCCTGACTGGGAGCCAATTATGAAGCGTGCTTCTGCGATCGTCACTGACCGAGGTGGTCGTACCTGTCATGCGGCTATTATTGCTCGCGAACTGGGTATTCCTGCGGTTGTAGGCTGTGGCCAAGCATCAAGCAAGCTAAAGGATGGTCAGTTGGTAACAGTCTCCTGTGCGGAAGGAGATACTGGCCTGGTCTATGATGGACAACTAGCGTTTGATGTGAAACATAGCTCAGTCGATTCCATGCCAGAGTTGCCATTTAAGTTGATGATGAATGTGGGTAATCCAGACCGTGCATTTGATTTTCAGGCAATTCCAAATGAAGGAGTGGGTCTGGCGCGTTTGGAATTTATCATCAATCGCATGATAGGGGTTCATCCTAAAGCACTCCTTAATTTTGAGCAGTTGCCAGACGATGTAAAACAAATCGTTGAGCAGCGTATATCAGGCTATGCCAGCCCTGTTGATTTTTATGTGGAAAAACTAGTGGAAGGGGTGGCAACTATCGCAGCGGCCTTCTATCCAAAAAAAGTCATTGTGCGGTTGTCTGACTTTAAATCCAATGAGTATGCCAACCTAATTGGTGGTGATCTTTATGAGCCTCATGAAGAGAACCCAATGTTAGGTTTCCGTGGAGCCTCTCGTTATATATCCGACGACTTCCGTGATTGTTTTGAGCTGGAATGCCGAGCCATGAAAAAAGTCCGTGATGAAATGGGCTTAACCAATGTGGAACTCATGGTGCCATTTGTCCGCACAGTAGGTGAAGCCAAGCGGGTATCTGAATTATTAGCTGAGCATGGATTAAAACGAGGTGAGAATGGCTTGCGCTTGATCATGATGTGCGAGTTGCCAACGAATGCATTGCTAGCTAAGCAGTTTTTAGAGTATTTCGATGGGTTTTCTATCGGCTCTAATGACATGACTCAGTTAACGTTGGGCTTGGACCGTGACTCTGGCATTATTGCTCACCTGTTTGATGAGCGGGATGAAGCGGTAAAAACCCTGCTTTCCATGGCCATTCAAGCGTGTCGTGAAGCGGGCAAATACGTGGGTATTTGTGGGCAAGGCCCATCCGATCATCCAGACTTGGCTCGCTGGTTGATGGATGAGGGGATTGAAACGGTGTCACTGAACCCTGATTCAGTATTAGATACCTGGTTTTATTTAGCTGAAAATAATTAATTATTAGAGATCCGCTTAAGTCTATAATTTCACTCATTCTGATAGGACGTCAGAATGAGTGAATAGTAAATGGAATAGGTAGAAAACCTGTTAAACTTTCAAACCAGAGGACGGTTATGAAATCTTTTCTCTCGATTTTTTTATTAATTACCCTTTCTTTAACTGTGCAAGCAGCAGGTAAATCGGTGACCTATCAGGTTGAAGGTAAGCCGTACGAAGGTTATTACATCGGGGCAGCTGCGAACTCTCCTTTGGTGCTACTTATTCATGATTGGGATGGACTGACTGACTATGAGCAAAAGCGGGCCAGTATGTTAGCCAAGCTCGGTTATACCGTGTTTGCAGCAGATTTATTTGGAGCGGGTGTTCGACCAACAGAAGTGAAAGATAAACGTCAGCATACGGGTGAGTTATATAAAGACCGAAAAAAAATGCGCACTTTATTACAAGCGGCTTTAGATACTGCTAAACGTAATGGAGCAGATATTAAGAACGCAGTGGCGATGGGCTACTGTTTTGGTGGAGCAGCGGTATTAGAGTTGGCTCGGTCAGGGGCTGATTTAAAAGGGTTTGTCACTTTTCATGGCGGTTTAGGCACACCAGAAGGACAGACTTATGCGGCGACTAAAGGTAAATTGTTGATTTTACATGGTACAGCCGATGCCAACATCACCATGGAAGATTTTGCCAGACTGGCTAAAGAGTTGGAAACCAGTGGGATTAATCATGAAATGATCACCTATAGTGGTGCTCCCCATGCATTTACTGTATTTGGTTCAGATCGGTATCGCAAAGAGGCTGATCAGCAGTCATGGAAACGTTTTACTGGCTTTTTAGCTGAGGTTTTTAATCCATAGCTAACGTAACGGCATTATACTGGGTTGATCTTAAGCTGGTGTGATAGGTTGCGGCATAGTTTATCTTATGGATATTCACTACCAACGGCATTGGCGTTTATTGTGGGTTATAGGCGTTAAATTAAGCTACTGTTTATTGTTTTGGCCAGGTGCTGGGTATGCAGATGAACTAATGCCAAACAAAGGCTTTGTGTCTGCGTTAGTCGGAGACTGGCGTGGGGAAGCATTACAAACCCCTATAGGCCAAAGGCCTTATAACATCAGTTTTCATTGGGTTTCGACACAGTGTATTTCAGGTGTAGCAAATAATGGAGTAAGCCGTCATACCTGGACGTTTTGTCAAAATGATAAGAATCAATTGGTGCTTACCTTTTTATCTGATTTTGCGGGTAATAATACGCCCATTCACTTTAAAGTTATTAAAACTAACAGCGAACAGCTTACTTTTAAAGCTAATTCCCATCCCTTTATGGAAGTCACTGTTAGTCGCTATGGTGATGTGCGCTGGATAAATGTGGTCCATTATGGCAAGTTGCATGTTCGTATCATGTTAAAAAAAATACATGTTGATCAGCCTTAAAATACCCTATCAGTTAAGTCATTATTAACCTAAATTCTTCCTCTCTAACAATGCAGCGCCTTGATTGATTTTAGTGCTATGCTGAAATAATAATGTCTAAGCGAAGCCATGTAGTTTATAGTTATTTGAAATATGTTGCTTGTTTTTACTGCGGTTTGCTGGTTTGTCAACTGGCCAGTGCCGTAGAGCGCATAACCATCGCTGTGGGTGAGTGGCCACCTTATATCTCAGATAAGATGAAATACCAGGGAGTGGTGGGGCGAGTCATTCGAGATGCCTTTGCTATAGAAGGTGTGCAGGTTCAGTATCGTTTCTATCCTTGGTCTAGGGCTCTGGAAATGACTAAGAAAGGAGCGTTCCATGGTAGTGCTCCTTGGTATATAACAGAAGACCGAAAACAACACTTCTTATATAGTAACGATTTTGTATGCAGAATTACGGCGGTATTTTTTCATTTAAAAAGTGTCGATTTTGATTGGAAAAATTATAAAGAATTAGGAAGAAGCTATAAAATTGGTGCAACCATCGGCTATTTATACAGCGAAGAATTTCAGCAAATGGTAAAAAATAAAGTCATCAATGTCGAGTGGGTAGCAACGGATGAACTTAATTTTAAAAAATTACTTAAGCACCGAATCGATATTTTTCCAAATGATGCCATAGCAGGATATGCACAACTTTATAAGTTTTTTCCTGAACAGGAAGCCGCATTGGTAACAAATCATCCAAGAACACTTAAAGATGACCCCGCCTATTTGATGATCTCGAAAGGGTTTCCAAATAGTACACAGTTGAAAGAAAGGTTTGATCGAGGGCTTAGTAAGCTAAAGAGAAGTGGTCAATTTGATGAGTACTTTAATGAATTGCTTGAAGGGAAGTATGTAGAAATTGGAGAAGATGATTGATCAAGTATACAGTGATTTACGTATACTTGATCTTAGGAGCTAAATATCGATTAATCTTTTTTTAATGGAAAGCAGTCGCGCCCCCTTTTAAAAAGGAATAATTTTTGTAGCCATACTCTTTTAAATAGTAATGTAACCAGCGGTTTTGCTTGCCGACTTTATCAATAAATAACAAGTTGTTATCTTTTATGATTCGTCTTTTTAACAGTGGAATAATTCTAGAGAGTGGTATCCGCTTTCTGGCTTTAAAGGGAATTTTATCTTCTGTTCGCTGAAATGAGTCCCGAATATCAATAATATGCAGACTGTTCTGACGAGCAAGGGCATGCTCTTTTTCCATTAGCGCACTGCTGTATTCATCAGGTGAAATGAGTTTGTTTTTGTTGTCAAGGGTTTTATCGAGTAGCATAGTGAGGTGATTATAGTCTTGAGCCCAATCAAATATACCACTGTCATAGGCATAGCTGGGTTTGGCTTCATTACCTATTTTTCTAACGGCTTTATAGGATTTTTCGCAACTATGCCCATTACAGTAGAAAACAACACAGGCTTTGCCGGATTGTTGATAGGTAGATTTCACTTTATTGATAAAATTTCTGTTTCCTAATGAAATGTTAATTGCATTTTTAATATGAATAACATCAAATTCAACACTGCTCCTGACATCAATAATAAGGCAACTATTGTAGTTTTTATGTAATTCTTGTGTGCTGATAACTTCGACATCCTTATATTTTTCTCGGTGAGGAAAATGGTGATTAGCGTAACTGTTACAATAGGTAAATAAGCTGAGTAGTAGTAATGAAATAGTGGGTAAATTGCTAAAGTAGGTCGTTTTTATATTTGATTTATTTAGCGATATCATATCAAAAAATCCTTTTTTAACTGCCAGACAGAAACAATTTAATAGCCTGAAAGGCATAATTACAAGTAGCCATACTACTATGAATTAGACTATGTTATAACCTTAAGTCAACATGAAGTAGCTGGGGTAGCATCAAAATAATGTAAAACAAGTGAGTTTGTGTGTGAATTGCCAGCTTTTTTGAATATGTTTAGATTGAGCTTTGTGATCTTAGTTATAAAGACACCTTATTTTTATAAAAATTGCTAGTTCATGTGCATGACAAACGGTAAAATTATTGACGTTTTATAGATAATATGTGGCTTTTGCAAAACACAGTAGAGAGTTTATATGGCGTCATTACTAACCCACCCTGTTGTGCCTGTAGTATTAGGATTAGCATTGAAAAATTCTAAAATTACATTTCCTTTGTTATTGGCCGCTGCAATTGCTTCTATTTTGCCAGATTTAGATGTGATTGCGTTTCACTTTGGTATTCCCTATGCGTCACCGTTTGGTCATCGAGGGTTTACCCATTCGATTAGTTTTTCAATAGTGGTTGGCCTGGTTGGCATGATGGGATATCGACTTTTAAAAACAACGCCTATGTGGGCATTTGCTGGATTGTTTATTGGCTCAGTATCTCATCCGTTATTGGATGCTATGACTAATGGTGGTCTGGGGGTTGCCTGGTTATGGCCATGGGATGACCGCCGGTATTTTTTGCCTGACCGTCCTATTCAAGTGTCACCTATTGGGGTATCTCGATTTCTGTCTGAACGGGGATTACAAGTATTATGGTCTGAACTGCAGTGGGTATGGCTACCAATGATTAGTATTGGACTGGCAATGTACGGGGTGCGAGTGAGTTATAGCCGATTATTCAGGAAAGAATTAATAGAATAAGAAATGCTAAAGCTGTTCAAAGGCTTTGTCAGATGGGGTTGGTCTTCTAATCGCTGCACCTCACTCCATTACTTATTATTGATAGGCTATTTGATTAGAGTTAATGGCTGCCTAAATAAGTTAACTTATTATGAATTGTCTTTGTAATGGCTTGTTGAGTCGATAAAGATAATTCGTCGTGTTCATTTTCAGTGAAACGTAGTCTAAACAGGTGAATAAAAGGTCGTTGAGATTGAAAGCTTCTTAGATCGGGGTTTAATAAAACAGGTAAAAAGGGAAGGTTGTGCTTTTCTTTAAAACGGTTAATAACAACTTGCCCCCCTATATGAAGGGGTAATAACCTGAAGGTGTTTTTTTTATGCTTTGGAACAGCAATGACAATTCCTTGTTTATTAAGGCACTCCCCGGGTAATAATAGAATACCAGTGTTAATAAGGTATTTTTCACTAATATGATTAAAGCTATTATTGAAAATGTAAGGGTTTGGTAAAATAATTAGATGTTCGTTGTTGTCTTTTGGTAGAACCACCTCAAAATGACTATATAGCTTTTCTACATTAGGGCTGTAAACACAAAACCCTTTTGTTAACTGTTTAAAGAAGTGTAATGCAGATAATTTATTTCGATTTATATTTAGATCCCAATATAAGCTAATATTAGGGTTTGCGATTGGCGTGGTCGCTTTTGCGGATGCTTGAGATGATATAACGGCGATTGTTTGAGTCATTATTGCTGTCCATCCTTAGACTATTTAATGCAACTAACAAATGTCAATATCATGAAATGATGAATAGCTGATAAAGTGTTCTCCTTTCTTATACTTGGCTATTTCTAATTATAGCAATGCTTCCCTATCATTAACCTGTTGTTTGATTTGCAACGGAGTGCTGCTCTTCATCTTCCCATACTTTTTGTGGAACATACTGTAGTGTTGTTTGATAACCCATGTCATATAGTGTGAGCTTATCCGTTTCTGACAGATTAAACTCAACTGGAGAAAAGTGTTTGGTATCGACAATAATAGTCGAGTGCCAAAAAGCTTCATTAATATATTCCCTGGAAATGGTTGTCATGAAAGTACGAATAAGCATACTTAAATAATCTTTAATAGGCATTAGGCTGTTGGAGCTAATTTGAGTATGCTTTTGGCTACTGCGCATACGGAAACAGATTACCGGCGTATTATCACCAGACCAGTCACGATGCAATGCATCTTCAGATAGAATACTGCCGTCAACTAATACATGGTCATCAAAGTGCTGGAAGCTGAAAATGAGTGGAATGGAAATTGAGAAGCGTACGGCTTTAGCTACCTTGAGGTCAGGGGTGTTTGTCCGATTAAAAATAACGGGTTGGCTGGAGGCAACGTCTGTTGCAACAATGTGTAAATCTAATGCTAAGTCTTTAAAGGTGACGCCTCCAAGCTGATCATCTAACCAGTGCTCAAATACATGCCCGTTGGATAGGCCGCCAGATCGAATTAGGCTGATGATTGATTGACCACGAAACTGTTGAAAGTCCACATGTAGTGTCAGCTCCTTCAGTTCGTCAACACTTTTGCCTGTGGCATAAAGTGAAGAAACAATACTGCCACCTGATACACCCACTATGTGTTGAAAACCGATACCTAATTCTTTTAAGCCTTGTAAGATACCAACATGAGCGGGTAAGCGTGTTCCCCCACCTGCTAAAATCGGGACAATGGTTGTAGAGTGTGTCACTGCTGCTACTGCCGTCATTGGTTAGATTACAATTTTATTATGTAACTATAGAATAAGTGTAAACAGTCTGAGCGAAGTAAAGCATAATAATACGTCATGGATAAATGGTGTTTAATAACTAGCGCAGCATCTTGTAAGTAAGAGATACGTTGCAGGCCAATCAGGCTACTGGTACTACGAGTTACTCTTTTGTAGCATGCTGCAAAAATTTATACTTGCATTTTACTGGGGAATTAGGCAGAATGCGCAGCCGTCGGCAGTGCACGACAAACGCGTTATGGTGGCCTTTATCGGTCCTCTCGCAATGAATATCTGTAAACCCCGCCAGGCCCGGAAGGGAGCAACGGTAGCAGGGACTTCATGTGCCGAGATGTGGCTGGTAGAGGCTGCCGCCATCTCCAAACCTTCACCTCATATAACTCCATTGACTACTTTTTGTCAGACTGCTTTTGGTCTTTAGGTGTTTCTTGTTTTTTCTGCCAAGCTTTTTTGATAATGATGGATTCTACAGGCACATTCTGCATGCCTTGCTTATTACCAGTGTTGGTCTTAGCAATGGTGTCAACCACTTCGATACCGGCAGTTACTTTACCAAAGACTGCATAGCCAAAGTCTCTAGCACCATGGTCTAGAAAGGCGTTATCTTTTAGATTAATAAAAAACTGGGAAGTGGCTGTGTCAGGGGAAGGTAAACGTGCCATGGCAATGGTGCCACGCAGGTTTTTTAAACCATTATTGGCTTCGTTTTTGATACTAGGTCGAGTATTTTGACGGTTTAGCTGAGGGTCAAAACCACCACCTTGAATCATAAAGCCAGGAATGACTCGATGAAAAATTAACCCATTATAAAACTCATCATTAACATATTGTAAAAAATTCTTGACTGAAATAGGTGCTTTATTTGCGTAAAGTTCCAGCTCTATGTGTCCTTTATTCGTTTCAAATACAACAACAGGATTGGTGGCGAAAGCATTGCTGATAAATAACCAGCTACTTAATAACAAGGTATTCACTATCAAATAGGCTTTTTTCATGAGGATCCTCATTAGCATCAATTGTAGGAGTGTGAACATAAAAGCGTTTGCCTGGTCAGGCAAGGCAGGCTGTTAAAAATACCTGTTGTTGAGGGGCGGTGCAATTCAAGGTAAGCCTGATTACAAATAATACGAGAGAGTAACTGCCTTGATGAATTTGATTTTATTAGAGGTGCCCTTAGCTTTGCGCTCAACCAAATATTTGAGCGAAGTTGACGGCTAATTGGGATAGCCTACATTTATAGTAACTGAATTTTGATTAAGATAACTACAATATTGGGTCATGGAAGACAACAATTGCCGAATATACGAACACGATTATTGTCTGACTATTAGCCAGTTAGCCTGCTGGGCTGCTCGTGTTTTATTATATGGTTTTAGTTTGTGTTGCCTAAGTGTATTCAGTTGGGGAGCGAGCCGCTGTCTTACTACTCCAAAAACACTGTTTAAGCCAGGTAAAATCGAGTGTAGTTACAAGGTATATGTAGTTCCTGTCAATCAACACCTTTCTCGCGAAGTAAAATACCAGCTCCCTCTGGGTGAACCACCAAAGGAGGGCTGGCCTGCTGTGTTATTTTTTCAAGGTAATTTCTTTCCTGTTCAGTTTAAACGCTCAACAGATGATCCGTTGGGCAGTTACTATGAAACCCTAGCTGTAAAAAGGTTGCTAGATCAGGGGTTTGCTGTTTTGGCACCTAAGGCTGAAGCAGAGCTGGATTGGTTAACTAACTCTGCAGGGCCATTTACCCAATATGAGCTAACCAGTGATTACCGTTTTTTTAAAAACTTATTATCGGCTATCAAGCAAGGAACGTTTGGGCCTATCAATGATAATCGAAAATATGCCACTGGTATGGCCAGTGGTGGCTATAATACCAGCAGGATGGCTATTTCCTTTACCAATGAATTTAAAGCGTTAGTGATACATTCTGCTTCATATGCCACCTGTACAGGGACAACCTGTAGTGTGCCTCACTTGTTGCCTGGTGCTCACCCACCGACTTTATTTGTACACGGCTTTTTAGATACCGTGGTGCCTTGGTGGACCATGGATCAATACTACGTAAAACTACAAGAGCAGAATATTCCCACCAGCCGAGTAACTGATTATTTAGCCGGACACCAATGGGTGCCTGAGTCACCAGTCGCCATGATTACTTGGTTCCAGCAGTACCCTTAAGGCTGTATAACAACTATTCTCTAGCCGTTTATTCACTAACAATTAGTCCTTTTTCTCTGCTGGTTTAACTGATAAATGACTTGTATCTGGTGCAGGTGGTGGTGTTTTTTTGCTTGGTTCCACAATATAGCCTTTCATTGGTGCAATTGAGAGCTCACTGGTATCTGGTGGGGGAGGCGGTGCTGTTTTTGAGGGTTCCTTCATCAGTGAACCGGTAGGCGCAATAGACCACTCAGGAGCATCAACAGAAGCTTCGCTACTTTCTGCCTGGCTAGCCTGGTCAGATGGCTCTGCTGGTTTAGGAGGCTGCTGAGCCTGAGCCGGAGGTGGTTGCTTAGCATGTGAAGTGGGTCGGCTGGATGCGGCTGAATCTGAAGCCCCCATCTCTGTCAGCTGACAGTTTAAGCCTGCTTTTTTCAAGGCCTGTAAGTATTTTTCGCCAGTGGCTTGATCTAGCTGGTTTTTAATCACCACTCGTTTGCCAGAGAAGAAAATAGCTATTTGTTGCTCATTGGCTTTAAATAACTTCGCTACATTTTGTTTGGCTGCAGTTTCTGTAAAGCCAGAGATCAGCTCACCATGGAATACCAGTTCGTATCGTTTACTCATATTAGCTAACAGTGAAACAGAGAAAAAGGGTTAGAACTGTTGAGTATTTGCTTGAAGGGATATCCTTTAAGAAAACGTCAGCAGTCTTTGGAATAGTTATAAGCTGTTATTAGGATTTGAGCAACCTTTGATATGAAAGCAAAAAGTTGTTAGACAATTTGAACTGTAGAATGATTTGAGCTGCATCCTTATATCCAACCTTGTGTTTTTTGTGAATCATTACTACAAAGAAATTAGTATCTTTCTGTCATATTTATGTAAATTGAATTACGTTGAATAAGTATATAGTTAGTTTGACAGAGGAAGTATCAGTTTGATTGCAGTATATCAACATAAACGAAGAAAGGAGGCTTTGTGCCAAAAAGTAGTCACTTTAGCCTTCCTTCTGGCAAGTTGGTCAGTCAGTTCATTTTGCTATGCACTTGAGTTAGCTCCATTACCAGATTTTTCTAAAAATCCTCAGCCTAAAATCACTTTATTTACGATTGCTGGCTCAAATACCATCGGAGCTAAGTTAGGGCCTGCGCTTGTGCGACAGTATTTAGCTGATAAAGGCTTAACTGAAATTCAGGAAAAAGAATTAGCAACCAACGAAAAGGAGATCGTTGGGCTAGCCAAACAGCAAAATAAATCAGTGGCCATTGTCGTTAAAGCTCATGGGTCTTCCTCCGGTTTTAAAGCCATCGCAGCAGGAAAAGCAGACATTGCTGCTGCATCTAGGTCGATTAAAGACAAAGAACATAAGTTGTTAAGCTCTAAGGGTGATTTTAAAAGTGATACAGCAGAACATATTTTAGCGATTGATGGGCTAGCGATTATTGTTAATCAGTCTAATCCACTCAAGCAGCTGTCTGTGGAGCAGGTTGGCAGGCTATTTACTGGTAATATTTCTAGTTGGAGCCAGATAGGGGGGGCACCTTTAAAAGTTATCTGCTTTGCGCGAGATGATGCCTCTGGTACTTGGGATACCTTTAATGGGCTCGTATTGAAAAAGCAGTCACTTGTAGCTGGAACAGAGCGGTTTGAATCAAATGCGGAGCTAGCGCGTAAAGTCGCAGCAAGTTCAGGAGCCATCGGTTTTGTTGGTTTAAACAGTATAGGAAACGCTAAACCATTAGCGATTTCAGCAGGAGGGGATAATTACTTAGAACCTAATTTACTGAATGTAGCAACGGAGGATTACCCTTTAGGACGTCGATTATATTTTTATGTAAGTCCTAATACTCCATCGACATTAGCGAAAGAGTTTGTTGAATATGCTTTGAGTGCAAAAGGACAAGAGATTGTGAATGAAGCAGGGTTTGTTGGTCAAAATATAGCAATGCTTAACCAACAATTAGCTGCTAAATTTCCCGCCGATTATATTGAGCAGGTGAAAGGCTATCGTCGTTTATCTGTTAACTTCCGGTTTCAGATAGGAAAAGCCAAGCTAGACAATAAAGGTAACCGTGACTTAAAACGGATGAAGGCCTTTTATGAACAGCAAAGAAAAAATGGCCCTGTTAGTTTCATTGTTCGGGGGTTTGCAGAGGAAGCGGGTAATGCGAAAAAAACAGAATTATTAGCTAACTTACGGGCAAAAGTTGTTAAGCGCGAACTCATTAAAGCTGGGCTGGATCGCAACTCGTTGAAGGTTATTGGCTATGGGGCACTTCATTTAACCCAGTCTAATAACGATCCCGCGACCAAAGTCAAAAATAGCCGTGTTGAAGTTTGGTTGAAAAGCAGCCCATGATAGAGTTAAGAGGATAAAAAAAGGCCATTTAGAATGGCCTTTTTTTATCCTTACTTCTTTTTAGATTTATGAAACTTAGGCTTTTCTTCTGGGGCTTGAAATATTAAATAAAGCTCAGTCACAACATCAGCCAGTTGGTTAAACATGTCTTCTACCAACTCGGCATCCTCCCTCATTTCTACAAACTCAGGTTGATCACTGAATAATCCAGAAAGCACCATGATTGGCAGTAATAATTCACTGACCTCTTGATGGTCTTTGTTAAACCAGAGAGCTTCTGCTTCAAAAACGGTGGTCATAAAGCCAATTGACCAGGCTTCAGCTGCATCTAACCACTGATTTTCTTCAGTGAACTGGAAGGGTAGCAAAGGTGGTTCGGCAAGATACAACTGGCGTTGAATTTGCTCAGCCAGTTTATTTAAAACTGAGGCTAGCTTATCTTGCGGAAACGACTCTGGCAGGGTTGATTCACCAATAACCACTTGGCAAACAGCTTGCCCCTCAATACTGGGAATAATAGCGTTCGCTGTGAGTAGGCCTAAACACTCTAAACCCGTTAAACCATCTTCTGTTAGAGCAGGGTGGCCTAACAATTGCTCAAGTTGATCAATGTGTTGTTGAAAAGAAGTGTGTAGCATTATGTCTCAACTATCAAAAAATAAAATCTATTTTAAGTCTATTGGAATAAATTGAAAATGCTGGGTTTTCAATTAGCTATTTTTCTTGCTTGCTATTCAGGACTACTGACTCACTATATACTCTTGCCTTTCCTGAAAAAACGAGTCCTGTAGAAAAGCGCCTTGTAGCTAACGACATAGTGGCCTGTAAAGTGCCGCTTTATTTATAGAGTGCAGCACTAGGTTTGTATAAACAGTGGGAGTAAAACTGGGTGAGCCACACTACGCAAGCTGAATTAAAGAACTTACTAAAAAAAGTGTTTGGCTACGATGAGTTTAGAGGACAGCAAGCTGAAATTATAACCACATTGGTTAATGATCAAGATGCAGTTGTGATTATGCCAACAGGTGCCGGTAAGTCTCTTTGTTATCAGCTGCCTGCTATTGCGCGTGCTGGTACTGCGATTGTGGTGTCACCTTTAATAGCACTGATGCAGGATCAGGTAGCGGGGTTGATGGAAAATGGTATTAATGCTGCGGCACTTCATGGCCATTTAACCAGGGAGCAGCGCCAGGCCACAGAGCAAGCATTGTTGGCCGGTCAGCTTGATATACTCTATGTGGCTCCAGAGCGTTTAAAAAGTGAACGACTTAGGCGTGTGTTTCAACAAATTCCTTTGGCATTGTTTGCTATTGATGAGGCCCATTGTGTTTCCCAATGGGGGCATGACTTTCGGCCTGACTATTTAACACTTGGCTGTTTAGCCCAGGAGTTTCCACAAGTACCTCGCATTGCCTTAACAGCAACTGCAGATAAACGAACCCAGCAGGAGATAATTGAGCGCTTACATTTACAGCAAGCACAATTATTTTGTTCAGGGTTTGATCGAAAGAATTTATTTTATCATATTGAGCCTAAACAACAGTCCAGACAGCAACTGTTGGATTTTTTATCACAACAGTCGGGAGAGGCGGGAATTATATATTGTGCCAGTCGCCGAAAAGTGGAACAGACAACTGAATGGCTACAACAGCAAGGTTTTGCGGCACTAGCTTATCATGCTGGGCTGGATGCAAAGATCCGTGAATCCAACCAACGACAGTTTATTTATGAAGATGGTCAGCTAATGGTGGCGACAGTTGCTTTTGGGATGGGAGTGGATAAGCCTGATGTGCGGTTTGTTGTTCATTTAGATATGCCACGCAGTATCGAGTCTTATTATCAAGAGACTGGCAGAGCAGGGCGTGATGGCTTGCCAGCTATTGCATGGATGCTCTATGGGTTGCAAGATGTATTATTTAATCGTCAGCTATTAGCACAATCAACTGCAGAGCCCAGGGTAAAAGCAGTAGAGCAGCATCGCTTAGATACCATGCTGGCTTTATGTGAGAGCACCTGTTGTCGGCGCCAAGTGTTATTACGCTATTTTGGTGAAAATTACACTAAGCCTTGTGGACAGTGTGACTGGTGTGTAAATCCTGCTAGTACTTGGAATGCAACAGAGTCTGCTCAAAAAGCATTATCTTGTGTTTACCGTACCCATCAGCGTTATGGAGTTAGCCATGTGATTAATGTGTTGCTGGGCAGGAATAATAAGCAAATTCTGCAATGTGGGCATCAGCAGCTGAGCACGTGGGGAATTGGTCAAGAACTTAATGAAGCCCAGTGGCGGTCAGTATTTCGCCAATTAATTGCGCAAGGTTATTTAGCGATCAGTATGGATGGCTATGGTACTTTGCAACTCACTGAATGCTGTCGCCCTTTGCTACGTGGTGAAATCGCTTTGTATTTGCGTTCAGACCAACGTGCGGTTAAACGACCAAAAGGCCGCTTTGAACTGGAAGTTTCCCCTGATGACTACCCCTTGTGGCATGCATTGAAACGGCTAAGGCGCCAGTTGGCAGCTGATCATCAAGTGCCCCCTTACCGTATCTGCAGTGATGCGACCTTATTTGCGATGCTACAATTGAAGCCAACTCAGCAAAACCAACTATTACAAGTACCAGGTATTGGTACCCATAAAAGACGACAGTTTGGTAATCAGTTTATCGAGTTGTTTACTGCTGCCCAATATGCAGACGAGGAGTTTTCTTAAAATACCTTTATTTTGGCTTGATCACTTTTCCCAGGGCCATTTTTGGCGTTCGGGAGCAGTACTTTTTACACCTTCTACTGAGTAAGGAGGGCTGTCACTAACGGGGTTAGCAAGTTGCTGTTTAACCCATAATTGTGTAACTACTAATAGACAAAGAAAGTGATATACCAAGTCGAAGTATGCAAGTCCTAAAAATGCACCACCTGTTGCATAAGCAATAATACTGACCTGAATCATTCGAGCCAATTGGTTTGCCCATAACATGTCGGGTCTATTTTTGGTATGACGAATAATCCAACTGCCTGTTCGCCAAGCAAACGTAAAAAGTAGTAAAAATAAAAAGAGTCCTATGAAGCCTTGCTCACCCATCACTTCAAAATAAATACTATGAGCATCATGTACTCGTTCAGGGTTTGAATAAATAGCAAAGTTTTCAGGAGTCCAGATTTTAAAACTGCCTCCTGTGACACGACTTTTGGCTAAGTTAAAAGCCATTTCCCAGGCGCTTAAACGGCCAAGTCCAGAATCGTCAATCTCAGGGCCTTCCTCTGCATTGGTAATGTATTTACCTACCACTGGAATAGAACCCATGCGTTCAAACCAGTGACTAGGTAAAAAAGGTGTAATGGTTAATAGGCTCACTATGAAGACAATGGCCAAGGGAAGTTTATGGCTGCTTTTGAGCCATAAAAAGCCAAGCATACAGGCAAAAGCTAAGAATGCACCTCGCGAGAAAGTACTGAGAACTGATAAAGCACATAACATTATGCTGGCTAACAGAAAGCGTTTTACCATTTTCTTGGAGCTGTTTTGGTAAAGGTAGACAAACAAGGGGATTATCATCAGAAGTGCAACCCCCAGCTCGTTATTACCCTCTATAACAGAACCTGGGGGCCCCCAAACGCGGTAACTTAATCCAGTCAGTAGAGAAAAAACACCACCCTTGATGCCGAAAAAACCAACTGAGAGGGCCATCACCCAAACTAAGCCATGAATTCTCTCTTTGGATTGAATTAAAATCATAGATAAAAATACAAAAAACTGTACTTTCATTACTTCTACATAACTGACGAAGGCATCTTCAGGATATATGGCAAACAGAGTGCTGATGTTAACCCATATAATAAAAAGGATTAATGTCACTGTGACGGGGGTAACAGGGAGTTTTTTGTTCTCTTTTGAAACAAGAAACGCAAATATGGTAACAATGGCTACAATGTAGGCAAAGGGAAAGTTATAGGCAAAACCCCAACCTAGGCGGTGGGGGTTCATGTAGCTAATCCAGGCAAATAGAAAAATGCCTATATGTGGTCGGCGAAATACAAGTGGCAAACATCCAAAAACAATTAGCGTAACGATAATGTCGCGCATTTTCTATTCCCTTAGGCGTTTCTTGACCAAGGTGGGCAGTCGATTTACCCAACAGCTAATTAACAAACTACACTTGATAGGTTTTAAGTTGCAGTCGAGAGGCTATATTTGCATCTATCTAAGTAAACAAATATTAAGTTTGATGCATCTGATATATGGCAACTCATTAATCATATTTATCAAGTATGGTAATTGCTATCACATTAAACAGGTGTATTAAAAATACCAAAAAAATAGGTTTAATAGCGAAAAAAGCATGCTATAGGGTTAAAAACGGCTCGTCAACGCCAAAGTTTAGTTTTAGGGATATTGGTTAACAAAATATTTAATTAAAGATTTGAATAAGGTAGATACCACAGAATAATGTTAATGATTATCCTACTTGCCCATTACTCTGGGGAACTAACTAGCCCGACTTTATAGAACTAAAGAAGATGTGATTTACGTCTCGAATTAGCAAATAGAATAAGTGTAGGAAGTGATAATTGAGCATGGTCACATTATTAGAACCTTGCCTAAAGAAATGTAGTTTGTCTTATTCAAACGCAATATAATCTTGCACCATTAATTATTTGTATCTAGTAGGAAAATATAAGCATTGTTAATGCAGCTTCACTGACTAGTAAATAAGTTTGTGAATTAGACAGAAAATAAAGAGGTCAGCTATCCAGTTAACAACTAAAATCAACTTATCCAGGAAAACTTGCTTAACATTCCCACAAAATGCCAGTCATATGTAGATCTGTATTAACTTTCTTGCGATAAAAGTTGATACGTAAGTAACTATTGGTGGTAGCCATGATAAATAATAGCCTGAAGATTCATACCAACATAAATGATAGTGACTTATTTGTTGAATTTTCAAAGAAAAATGTCACCAATAACGTCAATCAATACTGTATAAATATTCAATTGCCTGTTGTTGGATATGGAATAATCAATCAGTCGATACCTTTAGCAGATGATGATATCAATAAACTATTTGAGTTTTTATCACTGAGATGAGTTTTGAGCAACAGAGGTACCAAGCTGTCGAGCAGAGAATAAACGCGTGAAAATATTAATTACTGCAGGTTATTTTCCTCCTTATTGTCCAGCATCGGCAAGCCGGGTTAATAAGCTAGCTAAATATTTAGTAGACCAAGGCCATGATGTCAGGGTTTTATCACCTAAAGATCCTCGCTTTCCAGAAACGTTAAAGGCAGAGATCCCCCAAGATCAAATACTTTATACTCACTATACAGATATTAATGGCATACCTGCTCGTTTTAAAAAGACTATACGATCAGTGTTCTTCCAAAAAAATAAGGCAACAACCAAAGAAGCAAAACAAGAACAGTCAGCAGCCTCTTTAAAAACCACATCACAATCAGCTGTAGTCAAAAAGGAGTCTTTTATTAGTTGGCTTTATCGTGCCATGACGAATATTCCAGATAACTCTGTAGGGTGGTATTTCCATGCCATCAAAGCAGGGAAAGCGCTTTTTAAACATTGGTGTCCAGATATTATTTTCGCGACTGCCCCACCGTTTACTACCTTATTAGTTGGATCTCGTCTTGCACGTATAGTGGGTGTACCTTGGGTGGCAGATTATCGTGATCTGTGGTCAGATCATGGTTATTATGATAGCGGTTATTTGCGTAGAATGGTCGACATATTACTTGAGAGGTATATGTTAAGTAACTGTAAAGGCCTTGTTACTGTCACTGAGAGTTGGACTGACCTTTTAAAGAAGAAGAGAAATAAGCCTGTTATTTGTGTGATGAATGGCTTTGATCCAGAGGACTTTCATTTGGATGATGAAAAGTCTGACGAACATGAAAATTTAGTAGAAGAAGAAAAAATTACGATTCTATATGCCGGTCATTTATATGGTCAAAAACGAGACCCTTCTTTATTGTTTGAAGCGATCGGGCGCTTAGAAGAAAGGGCTAAGAATTTTAAGATTATCTTTTACACTGAAAATGGTTTAGATGATTTTAATGCAGACCAGAAGAAGCTTGTTGAAAAGTACCAGCTTGAAGATGTAATAGCATTTAATACCTATATTCCACAAAAAGAGTTACATAAAGTCCAACAACAGGTTGATATTTTACTGCTATTACGCTGGAATGATCCTCGAGAAGATAGTGTAATCGCAGGTAAGCTATTTGAGTATATAGGTGCAAATAAACCTATTCTATCGGTAGGGAGTATCACTGGTGAAGCAGCAGATATTATTAGAGATAATGATTTTGGCTGTGTATCTTGTGATCCAGATGAAATAGGACGCTTTTTGTTACAAAAATATCAGGAAAAAAACAGTAAAATACCTTTAAAGCTAAATGATAAAAGCCGTAATAACTTTAAAAGGGTTGAGCAGTTCTCCAAACTAGAAAAGTTTTTGAGTGATATTTCACAAAACAGGGGTTTGCCTTTTAAAAGTAGTGTAAACATAAGTAGCTAGTAACGAGTCTATTATTTGTGATTTATAAAGAATTGACTCACAAAAAACAAAGTTCATTCTGTTGGTGCTTGAAGCAAACGCTATAATTGACCATTTTTTGAGAAAGAAAATTAGAATTCTATCATTCTTGATATTAATTTTTCTGGGCGTTTGGTTCTTAAGAAGTCTACTAGTATGTCTCTTGTAGTATTTTTTGTGACTTTAACCAAAGATATTTTCATTAGTATCAATGATTAATTTTTAAGATGATTCTAAAATGCCACATCCGGATGTGATTTACTCGAAAATGAGAGCACTGTCAATTTCCCTTCCGATAGATACATACCATGAATGGATATACTATGAATGATAGTGAAGCCCTGATCAGGACTTTTTCGAAATTTATTAGCATTGGGGTGATCGCGACCTTAATCCAATATGTTGGAATGATTTTTTTTATAGAATTTGGTAAGTTGAGTCAAACCCTTTCATCTGCATTGTCTTTTGCTATAAGTGCTATATTCAATTACTTGCTTAGCTACAGTTTTACATTTAGAGCTAATTCTCGTCACTCAACGTCACTCATTAAGTTTTCAATCGTAGCGCTATCAGGTCTGGTATTAAATACAGTAATCTTTTACTTGGTGAAAAATAATATTGCTATCCACTACATTTTTTCACAGTGTATAGCTACTGCGGTTGTGTTAATATGGAATTTCTATTTTAATCTGAAATGGACATTTAAATAAGTGTTCAGTGAAACAATGTAAAAAATTATGGATTTGATAAATAACTCTGTGCCAACTCTTGCTGTAGTTGTACCCTGCTATAATGAAGAAGAAGTGCTATGTGAAACTAGCAAGCGATTATCAGCTATTCTCTTATCATTGATTAATGATAAATTGATTAATCAAAATAGCAAAGTTTATTTTGTCGATGATGGAAGTAGAGATAATACATGGAAGCTGATTGAGAAAGAAAGCCAGAATTCTAGTGTTCGAGGAATTAAGCTCTCGCGTAACCACGGTCATCAAAAAGCGCTATTAGCCGGTCTCATGACTGTAACTGAAGACATTATCATTAGTATCGACGCTGATCTTCAAGATGATACTAATGCTATTCGAGAGATGGTTATAAAATATCAGGAAGGCTGTGAAGTTGTCTATGGTGTGCGTGATAAAAGAGAAACGGACACTGCCTTCAAAAAATTGACCGCCCAAGGCTATTATAAACTGTTAGAAAAAATGGGCGTAGACCTTATTTATAATCATGCTGATTATCGGCTACTAAGCCGAAAAGCTTTAGATACTCTTAAAGAATTTGATGAAGTGAATATATTTCTAAGAGGAATTGTTCCACTCATTGGTTATCAATCTGGGATTGTTCATTATGAAAGAAAAGAGCGATTCGCAGGAGAGTCAAAATATCCTCTCAAAAAAATGTTAGCTTTTGCAGCTGAAGGCATTACATCATTTTCTAATGTTCCTCTCAGGGTTATTACTATATTTGGTTTATGTGTTTCGTTGGTTTCTTTTTTCATGATCTTTTGGGTTCTTGCTGTGAGAATATTCACCGATGAAGCTGTACCTGGGTGGGCATCAACAATGATACCAATGTTTTTTCTGAGTGGTGTACAGCTATTATCTTTGGGTATTGTCGGAGAGTATATATCAAAAATATATATGGAAACGAAGCGCAGGCCTAAATATATAATTGAGAAAATAATTTAAGATGTTAATTAAGCTATTTGATAACGTTAATACCAAGATTTGGTATATACTGCCTTTGCTAGTAGTATACTCTTTCTTTTCAATGATTTTTATTCAGTCTGGAACTGAATCAGTTTATACATATTTTTATTCATTTCTATTAAGTCTTTTTAGCTTGCTACTTTTTTATAAAGCAAGTGAATACATAAAATCCAGTTTTCAAAATCAAACTAAATTAATGTTGGTACCATTATATTATCTGTTTTGGATAGGACTACTAATCAGACTAGCTGTTGTTTATTTTTTGCCTGTTGAGCAAGCTTCGGATTCAGCTACTTATGTATCATTAGCACAGAATTTGATAGAGAATAATGTATATGGAGGGAAGGGGACTGGTTATGCATATTGGCCACCAGGCTACCCGCTTGTTTTGTATGTTTTTCATTTAGGAATATTTGATATTACGCCATTTAGTATTTCGCTATTAAATGTTATTATCTATATTTTTAGTTTCTACTTAATATATAAAGCTACCAAGCGAATTGGTGGTGAAAAATCAGCATTTTTAGCTTGCTTGATTTTTATATTTTGGCCTCAGCAGATAATGATTACAAATGTTGCAGGAAAAGAAAATATAGTCTTTTTATTGCTTCTGTTATCTTTTTATATGTCGTTGATAATTGAGTCAAAATATAAATTTGTCATTGTAGGGTCTTTGTTGGGTTTATGTACTCTAATACAGCCGGGAACAATATTTTTATTTACAGCAATTTTAGTCTTGAAGATACATCAAAAAGAGACAGTTAGGAGTATTGTTTCAACAGCTCTTTTCGTTGTCATAGGCGCAGCGCTTATTATATCACCATGGACATATAGAAATTACAACATATTCAACGAATTTGTACTAGTTAGTACAAACGGTGGATCAAACTTCTATCGAGCAAATAATGAGCTTGCGACTGGGGGGTATACTGATCAAGGAAAGATTGTAGTCACTGACCTATCAGAAGTTGAGGAAGGCAAGGCATATAAGCAATTAGCTATCGACTGGATAGCCTCAAATCCAGCAGACTTTTTGTTGTTGATGGGTAGGAAGCTTATTCTGAACTTGGGTGATGATAGTGGGGGAGTATACGCAACATTTAAATTATCAGGCAGTAGTCCTATTAAGTCTGATATTATTTATTATGCTCTAAAATTAATTTCAACTTTGTTTTGGGTGCTATTGTGGTTGATTTTATGGATTGGGCGGCGACATTTTATAAAGCAGCTAAAAGAAAATCATAGCTATGTTTTTATTAGTCTTTGCTTTCTCTATTTTATAGTTGTACATATGGTGTTTGAAAGTAACTCAAAATACCATTACCCGGGAGGGTGGGCGATTGTTATATTAGTTGGACTTGTCAGTATAAAATTATTAAATACGGAAAAGCCTGCTAAACTGGAAAAATGATTGTAACTGGTAATATATCTTACCTGAAACTTAGGTAAGGTAAACTAAGGAAGTTGTTTAATGATAGCTTTGATACATAATGAAAAACCTGTTGCTGTTTTATGATTGGGTGAAACTGTAGAAAAGTTATTAAAGTCATTTGGAATAGTGATTTTATTACCTCGTAGGGATAAAAGTTTAAATTAAATTTTGTATGAAAGTAGTTGTAGTGAAATAAGCTTTTCGAGGAATAAGAGTTATGGAAATTTTTATTCGCCCTATCAGAAAAAGAATGATGGTGCATCATTCAACAGAAGAATATTGTTTATGTAGTCAAGACCATTTTATTTATAAATATTATTATGCAACCCAAGAATTTGAGGGGTTGTGTCGTATTCCACCACGAGATCAGTCAATAAAAGGACGTTTGAAAGATAAACTGGCTAGAAGTTGGATAATGCAGCAGCTGTCATCCTCAATCGGCATTGGACATATAACTGAATTGCCTGATGGTACTTTGTTGATTCTATATGATCGAGTTTATTTATACCGGCCAGGTGAAGGAAAAAGATACGCCATACCAACTGATGAGTTGATGCAGAAAAATATCTATCCTCCTTTAAGAAATGGAGTAGCTGTGCATGCCCTATCAGGACATGCTTATTTTGGAGAGTATAAAAACTCTGCTCCATCTGAAATTAAAATTTTTAAAGTAGATGGTGCTACAGGTCAATTATCAGTCCGCTATACATTTCCTACTAATCAAGTAAAGCATGTACATAGTATTGTTTATGATCATTTTCGTAATCGACTGTGGGTAACCACAGGTGATAGTGATGAACAATGTGGGATATTTTATAGTGATGATGAATTTCGTAGTCTTAAAAAACTAGGTGGTGGTGATCAAAGCTGGCGAGCGGTAAACCTGTTTCCTTTAGAGCGAACTATTTACTGGGGTATGGATGCAGGGAGAGATGCTCCAGCAGAAGCGATCAATAAACTGTATCGTTATGATGTCACATCAAAAGATAAACAAGAAATTGCAGTCATAGGTAATCCAGCCTACCACGGTACGTTAACTACCACTCAACAAATGTTTTTAGGTGTTAACTATGAGCCAGGTAGAAAGCAGAATACACAGGAAGAAGCGTCGCTTTGGTTCTCTGAAGATGGAGAAGAATGGAGTTCTATAGTAAATTTTCCATACCACTATTCTGGAAGAAAAAGTGGAAGTAGCTATGGTTACCTCTATTTACCCACAGGCATTTCACCTGAAAACAGGATTGTACTGACTGCTTCCAATACCAAAAAATACGATTTTACATTACTACAAATTGATATTATACAAGTCTGAGCTAAATATTTTAGGTTAGGCTTATTAATCGATAAATTTATGTAGATTTTTATATAAATTAAAGTAATTGCTCAACAAGCTTTGTAGTCACAGGCTGCCTCCCAGAAGTTGAGTATATTAAATTACAACGGTGGCAGTTAAATATTCCATGCTTTAGCTGCCATCATCTCAGTAATTTATAAATACATAAATTCAAAAGGTTTTGTTGCTAGATGGTTTTTTCTAAGGGTCATTTGTTTTGTCTATAGTAAATTCTAAAATTCATTCGCTAAAAGTATAAGGCTATTTTTTAGTGGGGTATATCTCATTCCGCTTAGATGAAAAAAGTATAGTGATATTTGCAAAAGTATTAATGGCTTTTGCAAATAATGGTTTAAAACGATATCTTTGGTGCTCAGTAATAAATCCAATGAAAAAAGTAATAAATCCTATCAGAAGTAAAATGCCAAGGAAGTTTAACCAACTGTTTTTATTGTAATTAATATGGTATTCCACGGTTTTAATAATGGGAGCATGAACCAGATAGAGTGTAAATGTATAAGCAGCTAGCTTAGTGATGATTTGGGAAAGGGAATGTTTAAATGATAACTTATAAAATTGAGCTGAGTATAAGTGAATTAGTGTCAGAATACCTACAAAATAGTCTGACAAGTACTTAGCAGCACTACCAAGAGGAAAGCTATCTTTGAAGGGCCAAATTTCGCTCCCTATTTTGACTAATACAATGTCTAGTTCAAGAGTTTTAAATATAAAATAAATTAATACTGGTAGCCAGAAAAACAGTTTACTTTGAATATTCGATAGTTGCCAACGAGACCGGTTGTTATATAACCAAACGCCAGCAAGCCAAAGTGGAAATAAAAGCCATAACTTGTAGCCCACGAATACAAGTAATAGCATTAAAGTAAAGATTCTTTTTCTTCCTTTCAAGAAGAATATGGGAATGTATAAGATATAATACCAAACTTCGTATCCTAAAGACCAATATGGCGGTACCGTAAATGGTTGTTCGGATAAGGTCCATATTTCGCCAAGAAATAATAAATGAAATGGGATATATAGGTGTAATTTTTCATATTGGTAGAGTCCCGCATAGGCTTCTTTATTATATTGAATACCTATTAAGTCTATGGTGACTACTAGCAGTAAGATGGGAAGCGCACAAGAATATATTCGAGTTGCACGATCGGTTAAATATTCACTGATTGTAGGTTGTTTTTGATCTGTCGTGTAAGCAATTACAAATCCTGATAAAACAAAAAAAATAATTACGGCATCACGACCTGCAGAAGGTAAATACTCGGATAGTTCAGGGCTCAAAAATTTATATTGCTTTATATGCGACAGCACAACGGCTAATGCTGCAAGAAAGCGACATAAATCAAGATATATTGAGTGTTCTCTGTTCAAGACGTTATCCCTTAAGTCCTAATTTGTTCTTGAGTCTGGTGAATAATTGATGAATATAAGGCATAGGGTCGTTCCATCGTTTTATTGCTTGGTAAATTTTAGCATGCTTTGGGAAACCGGTTTTTCCAGATTCCTTCATAGAAAGATAATCAGAGATAAACTCTTGCCATACGATGGGAGAAGGTGAATTTTTTGATTGGGGTATTGGACGTTTTAGAAAATGATATAGTATAGACTTCAGTATATTGATACCTGATAAAGTAGCGATTTCATGTTGAAAGTCAGTACGCCCAACAGTTGGTTCGACCATGATAAATTCACCAGAGATTTTATCTTTTTTAAATTCCATACCAACCAGGCCTTTGTATTGAATAGCCTTAAAAAACTTATGACAGATAGGTTCAAGAATATGAGCTGTTTCTGGTGCATTGATGCAACTAGCTGTTCCTCCAACATTCACTGGCCAAGAGCGTAATTTACGACCAGTAAATGAGGATACTGGATTAGAGTATTGATCGTAATAAATGATAGAAAAATAAAGATCACTATCATCGCCTTCTATCCATTGTTGTAAGATCATGTCATTTAGAATGGGTTTTATTCTTTTGTATAGTTGTTTGACTTCGTCAATAGACTGAACTTTATATGCTTTCTTAAAATTTTTGCCGTACTCTGCATTTTGCTCTAAAGGTTTAAAAACACAGGGGAACTGCATCTTGTGTGCTTTATGAATATCGTCTTCATTGCTAATCGTCATTGTATCAGGTACTGGCGCTTTATGTTTACGTGCAATCTGATAAAAATCAGCTTTGTTTTGTAAATGACTGACTAGCTCAATGCTTGGTAAATTAATAAGAAAGTGTTCTGCTAGTATTTTCTGTGCTTTAGCAATTTGATAGACAGCCTTTTCTTCAGTAATAATCAGTAATGGTTGCTGTTTGAATGATTGAGCTAACGTTAATAAGTCATCAACTAGTGAGGGAAGAGAAGTAGAGGCTACTGGATGTGGCTTTACGTATCTTGAATGTGATGCGGGTGAATTTATACCGCTGAATACCAGTGTACAAAGAGCATACGGACCAAGTGAACGAGCAACACCCAGAGCATTTATTCCACCTCCAATAATAACGACAGGATATTTCATATTTGTAAATCTCTTTTATGCAGCTGAGAATAGAGAAGTTCTTTAATACTAGGAAGTAACAAATTTCTCGCTTTGCGTTAATATAAATGGTTTTTTATCTTGGTTTGTGATGAAAAAACAGTTTCCCTTGCTTTGCTTATATAGAATCAACTGGTTTTTAAAAAGGAAGTTAACTCTTTTAATGTTTCTTTAAAAAATAGCGATAAAAAAGCCAGATATGTTAAAGAGCCGATGATGATAGCAGCTATAAATATCTGAAAATCTGATAACCATCCATATGTTTTAAAATAAAATGATAAGACTAAAATAGCCATGACTGTGCTAGCCAAAAAGCCTGGTAATAAGCTTTGTATAAATTCTTTGAAACGTATATTTAGTGCTTTACATGATATATTGGTACATAAGATAAATTGTATGGGTGTTACTACTAGCCAAGCTAACACTAAACCTAAAATGCCATGGTCTATAAAGACTATTACTCCTATTGATAAGCTGGTTATCATAATTAATGTATTAACCAGATTGACTTTGGGTTTACCAATGCCTTTAGTTGCTGGAGAGAAGAGGTTCATTGAGAATCTGAGAGGTACTACAAGGCAAAGTAACGTGAAGGGAAGAGCCGTATCTGACCATTTGTCTCCCAAAATTAAAGGTAATGTGTAATATCCAGTAGCAGCCATTCCGAAAAAAATGGGGAATGAAATGATCCCTCCTAAACGTTGACTCTTGAGAAAATAGTATTTAATTTCATGTTGGTTTTGTTGTTTTTTTGAGTATAGAGGGAAAGCGACTTGTCCAATAATAGGAATTAGTTTAGTCATCGGTAACATTGCCAGGCTAGCAGCAACAGCAAAGATTCCAATTTGTTCTGTCGTGAGGAACCGGCCAGCAATCAGTAGATCAACCTTAGTGTAAAGAGACCAGATGATTGATGTAAGGGTAATAATGCTACCAAAAGCAATAAAATGCTTTATCTTACTGAAGTGGAAGCTAGGGACTACGATAAATTTTGCAATCACACAATAGCTGATAGCTTGGTAAACAAACATAAATATCATAGACGTTACTAAGGCCCAATGTTGAAAGTTATTGATGGCCATAGTCAGGGCAATGGTTGCTGATAGTATAGATGCTATCAGATCAGCAATGGACTTCTTTTTAAAGTCCATCTCTCTTGAAAGTAGGGCTGAAGGTAAAGCAATCCAGGGTATTAATAGGAATGTAAAGGACAAAGCTATTAGCACCTCAAAAAGTGCAGGCTCTGAAAAGTATTCGGTCAATGGTCGTGCAATTGAAATGTGAACTATAAAAAGACTTGCACATATAAGGATATAAAATCCCAATAAATTACGTATTTGATTTTTTGATAATTCTTTGGTTTGGATAAGACTTTCAGCTAGACCGTTACTGCTAATGAGTACGAATAATGAAAATGAAATTTCAGCTAAACTAATAATGCCATAAGCAGTTGAGTTGATATAGCGAATAACTAAAAATGTTGATGCCCAAGAGAATAGCTGCGCTCCAAACCTTGCGGTTGCAGTCCAGAATAATGCAGTCTTGGCTTTCTGTGTAAACGTTTTATCCATAAGTTGAGTGCAAACAAAAAACTTATAGTAGATTTTTATTTGACTTTCCAAAAGTGTATAGCAAAAAGTAGGTAATATTATTCATGTAAAGATTGAGTTGTATTATGGCTTAGTTAACTACTATTTTAACATTGCTAGTTTTGCTTAGCCTGCTAACATAAAATACTTATAAAGAGAATATCAGAAAACTTAAGCTCATATAAAACCAACGGTTACACTGGAGCCTACTCTACTAAGTTTAGCTTTACAAATCAATACATTATAAGTGCTCTTCTGTTCTAGTCGATATTTTAAGTTTGCACCAAAACTACCGGTTAAACTTTGTGAGTTTTAATGAAGGGTATACCTATCATGAGTCATTTTTAGGTGTGCAAATAAAGAGGCATACACATACAGTGTAGGGTTATTTAGAGCAAGTTTTACAATTGCAACTTACCCTAGGAATTTAGATAACCTAAAAGGCTGGAGTGATGGCAGTTTATTGCTCCTGTATTGTCTTAATTACATAGAGATAATTACCTCATTCCATGAATTTATTTTTCAGTAAGTCAATAGTAATTCACAGCCTATTCTTTGCTGGCTTGACAGAACAAATGTTCAACTTCTTGTTTTAACTTTCTCTAAGTAAAACCTAAATACTAGGAAGCGGTGTTTTAATTTAAGGAATTTATCTGTAGCTCTAGGTATTATCTCGCTTGTAAGGGTTGCAGTATCTGATAACTGATCAGCTAAGGGGTACACATGCTAAAAACTACTTCTGTATTGCAACAGTGTTATATGTCTGGTAGGGCAGCTGGTATAGCCACAGACCTTGGTTTTGATCATTATAGCCAATAAAGCTGCTCCACTCAGGCACATATCGCCATCGACCAAAAATGCCTCGATCTTTTCGATTTCCCTGGTGATTATATTGGCTGGGGGTATTTCCTGTCAGCGTGGGTTGATGCTCTGTGAGTGTCCAAGTTTCAGGGTTCAAGGTGATGGTATTACTGCTACCATTCCACAATACGAATACTCTGTTAACTGTATCGTAATCAATTCCATAGTGGCGAAGTGAAGTCGGTTCCTCTTTCAGTTGGCCTTGCCCCAATTGAAAGCGCTCTCGTTTACCATTTTGAATGATATACAGGGGTGCGGTTTTAATTTTTGGTAGTTTACTACTTGAATTATGCCAGTTCATATTAGATAGGTCATAATAGCTGACTTGTGAATCAAGAAGTTGAATAAATAGTCGGCGGTCTGGGGCAAAACCTGCTGGTGAAGCACCTCCAAAGTCAGGGCCTGTAGGCGACTTGTGCTTTATTTGGTTGTTGACAGGGTCATAAGCAACCATTTTTTTGCCATTAGCGACTAAAATGTACCCTGTTTGTTTATCGTAAGCTGAGCTTAGTTTGCCAGATAGAGGGATGGTTTGTTGTTGAGTCCATTGTCTGGACTGAGAATCAAAAAAATATGATTGCTGCTGTGATGTCGTTTTACCCCGGCCATATAGTGTACCAGGCCCCATCCAGAATTTTCCCAAGTTAGGCAGATATTGAACAGCATCATAGGAGTGAGCAGCAGTAGGGGTTTGATCCATGGTCAGGCAGTTGTCAACTGGCTGATTGTTGGGGTCAACACAATTACCTCGTGTGTCGCGATAGTAAAGGCTTGGTTCTGTTAGCTGGTGCCACTGTAAGGTTGTTAAATCTAGGCTATAGACTTCATTACCTCCGTAGTTGGATCGACCTCCACCCCAGAGTAGCAGCTGACCATTACCAACTGCACCACCAGACCATGCTGATAACACGGCAGTTGGGCCTGTGTTTCCCCAACTGTCGTGGGGTTTTGTGGGAAATACGTCAGCTAAGGTGTTATGGGTATTGACATAATACCATTGCCCCGGCTTCATATTATTAACAATATCGTTAATAGCAGTCACCTTACTCACTGACTTGCTGCCACTTTTAGCCTTTTGCTCACTTTTGGCTTTTGATAGGGTGGTGGCTTGGGCTGTGCCTGAACTGGAGTAATGAAAGGCTGCTTCAACCTGGTCATCAGGGTCTTCTATGATAATAACGTCATCATTGTTGTCATCATCATTTGTATCATCTTTGGATGGCGGCAAATTAACTGGGTTGACCACTAGGGTTTGACTAGGGGTTTCAGGGTGATAGCTTGATCCTTGCGTGTTGATTATATCATCAGCTTGAGTGTATTGGCTGCGAGGAACCAGTGCTAACTGAGGCCTTATATTGTAATTAGGCTTCATTGAACGACTAGCAAAAGTCTCCCAGGCTTGCATTGCATTGGAGTAGTTTGAGTCGGCAACAACAGCTAATGCAATCTGAAGGTGAGAAGGGAAGCCCTCTGTTGATGTAGCATAGCCGACCATTTCCCCAAGCTTTAACGTTTTTTGATTTTTTTGATTATAGTAGTCAAACATACCTTTGGAGTTGCAAGGCAGTTTTGCTAAGTCAATGCTGGTTGTTTTTGAAAATGCTTCAGCAAATGAACGATAGGTTTTGAATTGCTTGTTGCCTAAATTATCCCTTACTTTAAGGCTGTAGTTACTAGCAAAAATCCAGCAAAATCCAGGGTTAAGCATTCTTTCAACACTGAATTTAGCCCGAATGTCTAGAATGTTTTTGGCTTTGGTAAAGCCCAGTTCATTTAAAAAGCCAAGCGACCAAGTGTGAAGGTCGTCCATCCAAGGCGCAAGGCCTGTCTGGTTATCATAAGCCAAAGGGTTGGTACCCGTGCGGACAGCAAAGTTGTCGATTAGCGCTTCATTACCTTTACGGTCGCTATCCGTTTTATTGATATACATATCTTCTAAATAAGATAAGTTATTATCCAGCACTTGCTTGAAGTATGACTTAAGCGAGCGTTGGTGGTCTGGAGTAATATATGCTGCTTGCCCTAAGGTACGTAATGACCAAGCTTCTCCACGAATCTGTAAGTTTCTAAAAATACCTTGTCCTTTGCGTCGATACCAAGGATTGGTGTTGAGTAAGTTATAAGTTACCCAAAACTGGAGTTCTTCTAAATAATAATAATCCCCTGTTAAAGTGTAAGGTAGATAGGCTAAGGATGGCTGATGAGCACTATCAGGCTTGTAAGGACTCTTACACGACGAGCAGTTAGGAAATGCTTCAGATTTTCCTGTTTCGGGGTTTTTAAAGTCATGGGGGGTTCCTTTTAAGCCTGCATAAGGCTTTTTATCAATCCGAACGACTTGACCTGTTTCCTTATTTCGATAGTGGATAGACCAGGAGCCAGCTTGGCTAGCATTGCCCAAGGTGACATTTTTAAGTCGTTTATCCTGGCTAATTAAATAACTGGCGGTCCAGCCTGGAAGTGGGCCAATATCCGCACGCCCACCGGTAGTAGGCATGTATGCTGTCACAGTACCTATATTCATTAGCTGACTGTTTTTTTGGTAGTTCTGGTAGTACTTATTAGCCGTTGATTCATCCACTTGAATAGATGGGTCATATAAAGGAAATGCTTTGGTATTGATTAAGTAATTTTTGTTAAAGACAATATGAAGAGGGTCATTGCCCTTTAAAATAACATCTCGTTTCCAGCGGGCATGATGATAGTGCTCAACAGCATTTTGTTGTAAAAGGGTTTTACCCTGGCTGGTCAGCGTAACATTATAGGTATAGTTGCGGGGATTGGGTTGATAAGCATAGGTATTCTCAACAATCACTGAAACTTTGGCTTTTTCGTTATTACTACCATAAGTTCTCAGGTAGAAGCGAGCATGTAAGTGAGGGTGAGGCTGCCCCTGGCTGTTTTTAATTGGGCTACTAAAAATAAATTCATTAGCAATACCACCCGCAAGCCACTGCTTTTCTAAAGTACCATTTTTAATCACATCTGCCAGTTTGAGCTGATAAGCAGTACCTTCAACGTCAAGTCGTAGGGTTAAGTCAAAATTATATTGTTGCAACTGAGCGCGGGTAATGGGCGAACCAGGATTGGCCCCAGTTCCTTTAAATAGTGAGAAGGTTTCTTGTGAGTTGTGGAGGTTGACTTTAGCACTGATGATAGCGTGTCTTAGTGAACCATCAGGATGAGTCGCTTTTTTATCAACTTGAGTGCGAATTAAATTGCCCTTAGCATTTTTTAGCAACACAGTTTCGTTGGCGCTAATTTCACCAAGCTTAAATACATGGCCAAACGTGATGTAGTCAGCCAGTGGTTTGCCTTCTGCGTGGGTAATAATAATTTCAGTAATTTTTTCCCCAGCCTTCACAGGTGTATCGGGTGCGGGTTGGCTTGGTGCAGGAGGAGGATCGTTATTGACGACAGGATCATCAGGTTCAGTGTCATTATTATCATTATCTCCAACAGGTGATGATGGAGGAGGAGCATCAGGTTCTGTTGTCTTTGTATCGGGTTTTGGCTTAGAGCTACTTGAGTCTGGACAGCCAGTCAGGCAGAGAGACAAAATGCTGACTAGAGCAATGTATATCGCTGGCGATTTCATTAGCACTTATCCTTTAATTTAACAATATAGGTTGTTGGCGCCAATGTGTTCAAAGCATGACTTATTGTTCAGAATATAGCTTAGGTATATAAGCCAAGAGCGAATAAAAAACCAACAACTCAGTTAATAAACTTAATGAGTCAATTAATAAAACCTGTGCGAACTTGCTAACTCAATTCCCTGTTCGGTATTTGATCAACTCTCAGAGCTAAATCAACCGCTACGTTCCTGGCGCTATTGTTCCCTGTGTAGGCCAATAATGACACCCTTAGTTCAATGAAATGGCACTATTTGAGAATAAATACATAGGTTTTTTTATAAAGGATGAGCCGATTAAAAAATTAGTTGTTAAATAGAAAGAATCTTCAAATTAGTTTTTTAGTGATAAAAAATAGACATTAAAAAATAACGTGCAGTGTGTTACTTGTTTGTTGAGATAAACTTTTTACTCCTTTAAATGATCTTCTTAATTAGCAATACCTTATTAGTGTGGTTATCACTTGACTGAATTAAGAGATGAGTTTGATGGTATTTTGTAGTCACACTGCTGCTTTTAGTGGCTGTCGACACTGTTTACAAATATAGCGTGTCCCTTGCTGAGCACGTTTATGTTGTATTGGCCCCAACCAAACGGGTTGAGCACAATGACAATCGTAGCGGCGCTGGTTATTGAGGGTCGCTAAGTCATATTGATGACAGCGTTCTGCTGGGCAACGAAATACTTGTATCATCACGAACTGCCACTCTTTACCATGGGGCTTTATGCGACTGCCGTAAACGAGAGGGGCAATTAAGTGTGCTACTTCATGGGCAACGGTATGAGTAATAAAATGTTGTTGATGGTGGGCTAGAAATAAAGCGTTGAAGCGCACCTCATTGTTAAGCCAGTCGGCAGTACCTGCACAAGTACCTGTTAGGTCAAAGCGAATAGTGGGCATTTGAAACATTCTGCCAAAACGGGTTTCAGCCAGGCAGATTAACACTCTTACTCGCTTAACCACTGCATCTTCAAGCATTTTTAACTAACACATCAATTGCCGAATAATCTATTCGGCAATTGTAGGCGGTTGACTTGTAACTGCCAAGAGAAATTAAAAGACTACTTGTGATGGTCCAATGCCAATGCCCCAAAATAAAACGGTGATAGTGATCATTGAAACGAGCACCACCAACCCGACACAAAGCACGCTGCTGGCAAATAAAAAACCGACTTCTTTGGGTACCTTCATCATAACAGGAATACCAGTGTAGAGTAGGTAGGTTGCATAACTGGCCCCAGCAATGACAAGAAACAGATTGAGCCATACGTTGGGTAATAGAGCACCCAGGCCGGTAAGGAACAAGGGGGTGGCGGTATAAGCGGCAAAGACAATAGTCTGACTTAAGGTAGTATTGGCATGATAGGTTTTGGCCATCCACTGAATAAAGCAGCCCATGACAAAAATGCCTGCTAACATCGCCATGTAACCCAGCAAAGCCATGCTTGCAGCATTGGCTTCAGTGAGCTTGACCAGCTTGTCGGTGCCGACTGACCAACCCACTTGAGTAAAGCCAATATATCCACAAATAGCAGGGATCGCAGCAAGTAATAGAACATGAGTTAAGTAAATTTTACTAACTGAATTAGATTCATTACGAATGAGCCGCCACTCTTGTTGGGGAGTTGTAAATAACCCCCAGATGTGATTTAACAGCATGTGTTACCTCCTTGGCTTTTTAAGTATCAAGTAAAGTAGACATCATACCCTTCGCGAATGGATCTTTAGGGTTTGTTGTCGTCGCTGACCACCATGGATGGTGGGAATGCAGTTTCAGCAGGAGCATTTAACTGCCTTCACCCCAATCATGTATAAAAACATAAACTCATGGGGCCTCATCGCTCGACGGCCGCCCCTAAAAATCATTCGCATTGGCTATAGATAAGGGGATGCCCTACTTGTTGATTCTTGAAAGCAGCATACGGAAAACAAAAAAATTGTTTCACCACATTTAGGTTACTCTTAAAACTTAGGGAGCAGTATAAATGGCTGCTTTTTGTACCTGTTATTGTTAGTTTATGGTTTGTTTTTTATGCGTTTTTATTTCTTTTATTAGCTTATGTTAAATCCAGTTAACAGGTTCAGTATAAATAAATCAGCTTACAGGGTCACTTGATTTGTTATAGTTTTCAGTGCTTATAAAGCGTTTTTTTAAACATTATTAACCTTTTTCCTTATTTATATGACTAATAGTTATGAACAAAACATATCTTTAGTTTGAAAATGAAAGAGTTATCAAACCGTACCTTTCTTTTACTAATGTAAAGAAGGCTTAATTTATCGGGAGGTTAATAAGTGGTTGTAATGAAACGTAAGCTGTGGGGTTTATTATGGGGGTTGGCTGTATTGATCGTTTGTCAGCCTACTCTTTCTGTTGCGGCACCAAAAGCCAACTTATGGCATTTTTGGCAAACCAGTAATGAACAAAATAGCCACCAAATTAACCATCAACGATGGCAGCAGCTGTTAAACCAACACTTGGTGGTTAAACCTGAGGGGCATTTGTTTAATTACAATGAAGTGAGTGCTAGTGATAAACAGCAGTTGGCTCGTTATATTGAACAACTGAGTCATATTGATCCGCGCCAATATAAAAAACAAGAGCAGTTTGCTTATTGGGTTAATTTATATAATGCGTTGACTGTACAATTGGTGTTGAATAACTACCCTGTCAGCTCAATTAAAAAACTGGGTAAAGGCATTTTTAGTTTTGGCCCTTGGGATGATGAAATTATTCGTATTGCTGGCCAGGCAATTACCTTGAATGATATTGAGCACCGTATTCTCAGGCCTATCTGGCAAGATCAGCGGATTCACTATGTGGTCAATTGTGCTAGCTTGGGTTGCCCTGATTTAGCTACTCAAGCGTTAACGGCAGATAATCAAGAGCAAGTATTAGAGGCGGCAACTAAACGGTTTATCAATCAGGCTAAAGGGGTTTCATTTTCGAAGCAAGGGCTTGTATTATCAAAAATATACGACTGGTATCAGGTTGATTTCGGTGATAACGAAACTGCTTTAATACAGCACTTACAGCAATATGCCCAGCCAGCTTTGCGTAAGCAGTTAGCGCAATTTAAAGGCGATATCAGCTACCAATATGATTGGAATTTAAATGAAGTGAAGAAGTAAAAAAGTAGTATGACAGGCTGGTAAGGTGATACCAACCTAGAATAGTGTTTGCTATTTGGGCGTTCTGCTACAGTGAAATAAGCTTTACCACTGATGGTTGTTCTTCTGCATCTGTGCTTTCATCAATACCTGCTTGGTAATCTAAGCTGGGTGGGTCAAAGGCCTGATCTCCATCAGGGAATGGCTGGTCTTGTGTTGTTAGTGATTGAAAGTCAAACAGGCTTGTGTCTACCATATGTGATGGAACGATATTTTGCGTTGCACGAAACATGCTTTCAATACGCCCAGGGAACTGGCGGTCCCACTGGTTTAGCATGGCTTTCATCTGTTTACGCTGCAGGTTTTCCTGAGAGCCACACAGGTTACAAGGAATGATCGGAAAATCTTTCAAATTGGCGTATTTGGCAATGTCTTTTTCACGGCTGTAGGCTAGTGGACGAATAACCATGTGCTGGCCATCATCTGAAACCAGTTTGGCAGGCATAGCTTTCATTTTGCCACCATAAAACATATTTAATAGTAAGGTTTCGATGATATCGTCACGATGATGGCCTAGAGCAATCTTAGTGGCGCCTAGCTTTTTTGCGGTACTGTATAAGATACCTCGTCTCAGTCTTGAGCATAAGGCACAGGTGGTTTTTCCTTCGGGTACTTTGTCTTTAACAATACTGTAAGTGTCTTCTTCAACAATTAAATAGTCAATATTCAGTGAATTTAGGTAGTTAGGTAGTACTTCCTCGGGAAAGCCAGGCTGCTTTTGGTCCAGGTTAACTGCCACAATAGAAAAGTTGATAGGGGCATGTTGTTGTAGGTTAAGCAAGATATCCAGCAGCGTGTAGCTGTCCTTACCACCAGACAAGCAACACATGACTTTGTCACCGTCTTCAATCATATTGAAGTCGGCAATGGCTCGGCCCACTTCGCGACGTAAGCGTTTTTGTAGCTTGTTAAGGGTGAGTTTGTCAGATTTTGGCTTTTGCATAGACATCGTTACAGCTAAGTGAAGGCAACCAGGTAATGGGGGGCTGATTATACCTGAGCCTGTTGTTAATGAGAATAAAGTATGTGGGTAAGGGGAAGAGAAGCAAACTTTTTGTCTGTATTGTTTGCCCAATCAATAGGAACGTTAGAAAACGCTATAGTTAGATAAAGTAAGTCAATAACAGTTTTTAATAACGAATGTGAAAGTGGTGAGGCACTGCATGACATTATATGAAGACATAAAACGTCAACTACAGGCTAAACAAGTGGAGTTGGAACAGCGATTGTCGCGACTGAAGCGGGATGCAGTAAAACCCACCAGCCGAGACTGGTCAGAGCAGGCACAAGAACGTGAAAATGATGAGGTGGTCGATGCTCTAGGTAATGAGACTTTATCAGAGTTAATCAAGGTCCAGCGTGCATTAACACGTATTGATAATGAAGAGTATCTGTTTTGTAGTCATTGTGGGCAGGAGATTGCACCTGCTCGATTAAAGGTAATGCCTTATACGGATTTGTGTATTCAGTGTGCTGAGCAGTTATCAGGTTAAGTAAATAGGCAATACAGGAACATATGCGCTTGCTTAAAAAGTTAATAGTCAGCAAGTAAATATAAAATATTAACAGACTATATTTTCAACCTACTGCGGTAATTAATATAAGCAGTTGCTATGTTAGACCGTCAGGCTGCTTGCGGAGTACCCAGGATATACTGATGGTAATTATGGATAAAGTCGTCTAATGAGGCCTGGGGTTTACCATGGTAATAACGGCGCCAGCATTTCCCTAACAACCCTAAATTGGATGGATCACCTTTAGTCGGAAAATTTGGGACACGCTGGTAAACCATCCAGGCAATGGCTGTTGCATAACTCAGGTTAGTGGCTAATTCTTGGTGGGGATTTTCCAAAAATTCATGCTGGCTGGCCAATCCCCTTACCTGACTTGCCAGTTCTGGTAATTGAACCAAATATTTATCCCAAATATTTCTATGCATAATAGGGGTAATGCAATAAATGCCATAGGAATGATGTTTTTTAGGGCGTAGGTAGAAGCCTAGCCCACTTTCCTGAGCAGCTGTCCCCATTAGCAAATTTTCTGCTAAGCAATGCTTGATTTGCAATTGCTTTAAAGTGGGTTGAACGACATAATGTCTTAGTTCTTCTGCACAAATGCCCATTATTCAGCTCTCATTTTCCCTACGTTTATTGTTTTTAATGCATTTTTTTGACCAGTATGGGCCTTTACTGCTGTTGGCATTCCTTTTCTTCATTACAAAAAAATGACTGATATTCAATAAAATCCTGTTTTATGGTTAGTGTAGACTGAAATACACAACTTAACGGCTTGCTTTACTTGGAAAAAGTTAAAAAGTGTTTGATAAGGATAATGCTCTGAAGAATGGGGTTAGCGGTAGTGGAAATATTACTTTCGCTTTTTAACCTACCTGATGTTTGTTGAGCAAGATGAACAAGAAAATTATAAAGTGATCAAATAGCTGACAGAGTTGTCATTTAAATGACGGTGAAATTAGCGGTAACAGCTTTACTCTTCGATAACCAGCGCACCCTTTGATGGGCGCGCATTGGTGCAGCCAGGCCTGCTAGTCTTTAGCAAAGGCACAAAGTGTATAAACAGGAATATCCGAATCCTGGAGTTTTTGACTGCCACCTAAATCAGGCAAGTCAATAATGGCCGCTGTTTCATAAATACTACCCCCTAACTGTCGGGTTAAGGTTGCTGCGGCAAGAAGAGTGCCTCCCGTTGCAATCAAGTCATCCACTAGCAGAATACTTGCACCACTTTCAAAAGCATCATGTTGTACTTCTAGCACTGCTTTTCCATATTCGATGTCATATTCTTCTGCAATGGTTTGTGTAGGTAGCTTGCCTTGTTTTCGAAATAGCACTAGAGGCTTATTCAGCTCATAGGAAATGACCGAGCCTAGTAAAAAACCACGAGCTTCCATTGCGCCAATATGGGTAAAATCGGCATCAACATAACGTTGAATGAAGCTATCAACCACCATTCGTTGTGCTTTTGGTGATTTATATAAGGGAGTAATATCACGAAACATGACACCAGGGCTGGGCCAGTCAGGAACACTACGGATTAATGACTTTACATAATATTCGTCAAATATCATTATAATTTTTCCAGATAATGGTTTATCGATGCTTTTTCCCAGCTAAGGGACATGCACGAAATCACTTGCTGGATTTTTGCTCCAAGCTCGTTTGGCAAGGCGCAAAAAAGAAGGCATAGTGGGCTTATGTCGAGTTTTTGCCCTAACCACCAATAAACTTATAGCGCCAAGCGGGATGGATTGGAGCCAAAACTGTCAGCTATTTCGTGCACGTTCCTAAGTTTGCTGGGTAGGAAGGTTAGCCTGTTAATGAATCATTGGCTTGATTAACAGGTTTGCCCCCAGCTAAAGAGCAAATAGTCATGGAATCCTTGATCAGAATTTCCTTACCATTGGCATCAATTAAGCCATTTTTTTGGAAGCGCGTGAAGACACGACTAACTGTTTCTACCGCAAGCCCCAAGTAATTGCCCATCTCATTGCGAGACATGGGGAGTCTGAAAGCTTGAGAGGAAAAGCCCCGGCGACGGAAGCGGGCAGCTAAGTTTAAGAGAAAGGTTGCAATCCGCTCATCGGCATTTTTCTTACTGAGTAGCAGCATCATTTGCTGATCTTCGCGAATTTCTTTACTCATGATTTGCATTAATTTACGACGTAGCTCAGGCAGAGTACTGGCCAGCTCATCCAGTTTTTCGAAGGGGATTTCACAGACCATAGTGGTTTCAACTGCTTGAGCTGATACTGGATAATGTTCATCATCAATACCACTTAACCCAACTAATTCACTTGGTAACTGGAAGCCAGTAATTTGTTCAACGCCATCATCAGTGGTGGTGTAGGTTTTTAAGGCGCCAGAGCGAACAGCATAGATAGAGCTGAACGTGTCACCCTGGAAAAACAAATGCTCACCTTTGCGTAGCGGCTTGCCTCGTTTAATAATGCTGTCTAGCGTATCAATATCTTCTATTTTTAAGGCAATAGGCAGGCAAAGGGTGCTTAATATACAGTCTTTGCAAGCGACTTGGTTGATAGGTTTTACTTTGGCAGTCATTGTTACGCTGAGGCCTCGAACGCATAAAGTTGTTAATTTAGGCTAACGGGTACATTCTGATTATTGTAGGGGGTGAACCCGGTTAGCAACAAGCGAAAATTTCTAGTATTAAATGACTTTAGAAAATAAATTTTCCGTTGACTGTTTGCTTGCCAGATATCGATCAAACACCATACAGATATTTCTGGCTAATAGCCTTCCATTGTTGGTGATAGTTAACTTGCTATCGGCTAAGGTAATGAGCCCATCTTCAAGCATTGGCATAAGTTGCATAATTTCTTCCCGGAAATAAACATGCCAATTTATTCCAAGAGGTTGGCAATACTCAGCTAAATCTACCTGAAAATGGCAGATTAGCTGTTGAATAATACTTCGTCTAAGTAAATCATCCTGGTTTAATCGAAAGCCACGTTTAATTGGTAACTGATTATTTTCGATTGACTGAATATAGTCATCAAGTGCAGTGTGATTTTGGCAGTAAACATCACCAATCTGACTAATTGAAGACACCCCAAGCCCAATTAAGTCGCAATGGCCATGGGTGGTATAGCCTTGAAAGTTACGATGTAACTCGCCTTTTGCTTGAGCAATAGCCAGTTTATCATCAGGCAAAGCAAAGTGATCCATACCAATATAGTGGTAGCCAGCTGCCTGTAGCCGGTCAATACTGTGCTGTAAAATACTGAGTTTTTCTGTAGCAGAAGGTAAGTCGTTGGGCTTAATTCGTCGTTGTGGCTTAAACCGATGGGGTAAGTGGGCGTAATTAAATATCGAGAGCCGGTCGGGTGAGAGAGCAATGACTTTATCAAGGGTTTCTAAAAAGCTGGTTGTAGTTTGAAAAGGTAATCCATAAATTAAATCCACATTAATGGATTTAAATAATAATGCTCTGGCTGCTTCAAAAATAGCCTCTGTTTCAGCCTCTGATTGAACTCGATTAACCGCTTTTTGCACAACCGGATTAAAATCCTGAATGCCTAAACTAATACGATTAAATCCCAAGGAGCGTAATAACCCCATGGTTGGCCAGTCAGCTTCTCGTGGGTCTATTTCAATCGAGTAATCCCCATCAATATCATCCACCAGTTGAAAGTGTTGCTCCAGCAGCTTAAACAACTGGGCGGTTTGCTCATGGGTCAAAAAGGTAGGGGTACCACCTCCCCAGTGCAGTTGCTCAACCACAGGCTTGCAGTCTAATTGCTGAGAGATAAGCTGGATTTCTTTTTCCAATACCGTCAGATAGGGCAGAGCTTTTTGCCGGTTTTTGGTAATAATTTTATTACAGCCGCAGTAATAACAAACACTGGCACAAAATGGGATGTGTACATACAGCGACAGTGGTGTTTGCTGATGTTTGAGTTTTGTTAAAGCCTGTTGATAGTGGTCAGGCTCAAATGATTCTGAAAACTCAACGGCAGTAGGGTATGAGGTATAACGTGGGCCTTGCTGATTATATCGTTCGATAAGCGAGGACTGCCACTTCAAAGGTCCTAACATAAACTTGGCCTGTCACTGTTGATACAGATTAACAGTGTAAAGCGGTGGTCTGGAAAAGAATTGACATGAGTCAATGGTCAATGATGATGGGCATGACTGTTATGGCTTGGCATTAACAGTGCCTGGTGAGGGCCTGGAATCGTCCATATGCCAAAGCCAATCATAAAAATCGCTGCCACTGTGCGAGTGAGGTGGTGGGCAATAAATTGCTTCAATACATCAGCGAAAAAACCAGTCGCTAATACAGTGGGGAGTGTACCTAAGCCAAACCCCAGCATTAATAAACCGCCCTCAAGTGTATTGCCACTGGCTGCAGACCAGGTGAGGGCGCTGTAAATAAGCCCACAGGGCAGCCAGCCCCATAAAATACCTAAACAAAAGCCCTGTTTACTATTGGTTGCGGGTAAAAAAGGTTTAGTTAACGGCTGAATATAACGCCACAGGTGTTGTCCTGCTTGTTCTAGCCAAGTCAGTGCTTTCCACCAGTTAGCGATATAACAGGCCATTAAAATCAGTAAAATGCCTGCTAACCAGCGGAGCCCTTGATTAGCAGCAGGTCCCAGTTGCTGAATAGACCAGCCTAAACTGCCGACTAACATGCCTGCTAGAGTATAGCTGGTAATACGGCCGGTATTATAGCTAAGTAGTACGGGCAGTTTTTTCTGTTTTGGTAGGTGAAGGCTGATTGCTGCCATGATTCCACCGCACATCCCCAAACAGTGGGCACCACCCAGTAAGCCTAATAAAAAAGCGCTGATTAGTTGGCTTAGTTCAATACTCATTACGGTTTATCAGTATCAGAGGCGTGTTGCTTATCAGTCGAAGCAGGCTGGTTTTCCGCTTGCTTTTGAGTAGTGGGGTTGGACTCATCATCAAATAAAATACTGTGAGCAGGGCTTTCTAAATCATCAAATTGGCCGCTATCTACTGCCCAGAAAAAAATCCAAACCCCAATAGCAACAAAAATCAGGGCAATGGGAATAAGTAGATAAATTGACTCCATAATCAGACACCTGTGGTATTTTGATGGGGTTGCTGACTATTCCATGTGGACTTAGCTGTCGTATCAGGCTGAGCCTGATTAGCTTGTTGGGCACTCAGCCTAAGCGCATTCAGTACCACAACCAGTGAGCTGCTGGTCATCCCAATGGCAGCTGCCCAAGGGGGAATCATACCTAATGCTGCTAAAGGTAGTGCTACCACATTATAAGTTAGCGACCAGATTAAATTACCCCGAATAATTTGCCGGGTTTTTTGTGCTTTAGTTAAGGCGGTCAGTAATGTGGCAAGTTTTCCATTAAGCAAAATTCCATCAGCATGGGTTTTAGCTAAGTCGGTGGCAGAACCCATAGCAACCGAAACATCCGCAGCGGCTAATACGGGAGCGTCGTTTACTCCATCTCCTACCATTAGCACTTTATCCCCTTGGTCTTGTAAGGCATTGATATAAGCCAGCTTATCTTCGGGAGAAGCGCCTTGCTTAAGGTTGTGGATAGTTAAAGCGTGGGCAGTATTGCTGGCCTGTGTTGAGCGGTCGCCTGTTAACAAAGAGAGTGTGAATCCTTGTTGTTGTAAAGCCGCTATCGTATCAGCCGCCTCTTCCCGCAAACTATCATTGACTTCAAACCAGGCAATGGGCTGCTGGTCATCAGCCAGCAGTAACCAGTGACCATGGTGGGATGGTGGGGAAATTATTTCAGCGGGCCAGGCATGGCTAGCAATACCAATTCGATAGTTTGTACCATCAATTGTGCCACTGATGCCTTGGCCTGGAGTGTTTGTAATATCGACTGCTTGGAGGGCAGAAGAAGCTGGGAAAGCTTTTGCTATCGGGTGCTCCGAGTGTATTTCTAACGCAGCAGCTAAGGCCATAGCTTGGTCAGTCTTGATTGCTGCTATGGGTATCACCTGGGTGAGACTAAACTGTCCAGTGGTGAGCGTACCAGTTTTATCAAACACAATATGGTTGATGGTAGTTAAGCCTTCTAATAAATGCCCTTTAGTGATGATAAAGCCTTGTTGTTGTAAAGCGTAAGTGGCTGCAGTCAGCGCTGTGGGGGTTGCCAGTGAAAGTGCACAAGGGCAGGTTACCACCAATACTGATAACGTAACCCATAGGGCATCTTCTGGTGCGAGCTGCCACCAACAGAAAAATACCAGAGAAGCGATTACTAATACGCTAGCCACAAAATAATGGGCAACTTTATTCGCCAATAATGCAATGGGGGGTTTATCCTGTTGGGCTTGGTTGAGTAGCTGTTCGATACAAGCCAGTTGGGTATCAGGACCTGTATGAGTGATTTGAACCTGAATGGGTTGATCCACATTAATACTGCCAGCAATAACCTGATCACCCACTTGACGTGGCTCAGGTAAAAACTCGCCAGTGAGGGTTGCTTCATTAATGGTGGTTTGCCCAGCTAAAATAGTCCCATCAGCTGGTATTGTGGCACCAGGCTTGACCAGGATGGTGTCAGCTGGTTTGAGAAGGGTTAAGGGGATAACAGCCTCTTTACCCTCGGTGATGAGAGTGACCTGATCAGGCAATAATTGGTTTAATCGGTAGCCACTAAGGTGGGCGCGTTGTCGGGTATTAAATTCGACAAACCGGCCCAATAGCAGGAAGAAGGTAAACATACAGACAGAGTCAAAGTAGACTTCTCCACTATTGGTCAACATTGCCCAGCTACTGGCCGAATAAGCGCCACCAATAGCCAGGGCAATGGGGACATCCATACTCAGTTGGCGAGTGCGAATATCTCGCCAGGCGGTTTGGAAAAATGGCTTGGCTGCATAAAACACTACGGGTGTAGTAACGATGAAGCTAACCCAGCGCAAAAACCATTGATGTTGCTCTGCAATGCCTTGTAATGTACCCGCGTATAACGCCACCGCATACATCATTACCTGCATGGCGCCAATCCCAGCTACCGCTAACTGACGTACCATTTTTCGGCGGCGTTTGGCCATCAGGCTTTGTTGTTGATTAGGGTGGAAGGGGAGCGGTGGGTAGCCAATCTGCTGCAGAGCTGCCATTAATTGACTTAATGGCATGGCTTTAGCGTCCCAGCTAAGCTGGAGTTGATGTTGGGTAAAGTTGACAGTTGCTTGCTTAACCGCAGGGAATTGCTGTAAGTGCTGTTCAATAAGCCAAATACAAGCTGCACAGTGAATATTTTCTAACAGTAATAATGCTGTTCTATCCCCATTTGGCAGGGTTTTAACAAAGGTATCCTGCAAGGCGGGCTCATCATACACTTGAAACTGTTGAGCGTTAGCCTCGGCTTTAGTGGCTTTGTTGGTGCGATACTGGTAGTACTGGCTCAGGCCGCCTTGGTCAATCGCTTCCGCTACAGTTTGACAGGCAGGGCAGCACATTGGTTGTTGCTCACCAGCAATAGTGGCAAAAAATGTGGTTGAGCCTGCAGTAATGGGGGTGCCACAATGAAAACAATCAGTAAGTTGGGCCACAGCGAAATACCAACCCCTTAATTGGTTTCGGTTGTGGCAGTTGCAGTAGTACTGCCTAGACTGATAGTTTCCTGCTCATTGCTAAGATACCAGGCAGAAATCAGCCGCCAATCATTATCTGTGTACTTATCTCGCTCAGTAGGAATGGTTTCCAGTTGAATGTAGCGCTTCCCTTTTACCTGCTGTTTGAGTTGCCCGACATAATGGCCTTTAGCAATATGTCGCATCAGCAGGGATTGATCATCGTCTGGAATGGTAGGTGATACCAGGCTTAAACTCAGCTTGGCAGGGAATTGGGCTAATTCACCTGTGAGTTTGACATTGATGTCACCTGTTAGGTTATCAACCTTAATAGTGGCAGCTAGCTGTAAATCTTTGGCTTTATAATCTCGGGATAAGTCATTACGGATGGCTAGGCCATCTTTGTAATAATTATCCCGCACTAAGGTATCCGCACCCTTGATTGAAACTGTCAGCATCGCAATACCTAAGGCAATTGCAAGCAAAGGAATGGCCATGACAAACCAAAACCAAAACTCTTTATACCAAGGGTTTGCTGTTTGCTTTACGGTTTGCTCTGAGGTCTGCATAGTCATTACTTCAATCTAACTGGGTCAGTTGGGGCGATAAAGCGGCTTTCTTGAGAGGCGGCTAAATGTTCGCCATCTTGCGAAACTACTTTAAAGTGAAAAGTCATATTCCGGCTGGTAATTTTATCAGGGCTTAACTCCAATCGTACAGGAACCATTTTTACTTCACCTGTTGGTACAACAACTTCCGTTTCTTCCGTGAGCTTCATTCCTGGCACACCACTGACAGTGACTTTAAACGGGTGGTCATGCTGGTCCATATTACCAATCTTCAGCATATAAACATTTTCAATAGTGCCGCGGCTGGTTTCATTGTAAAGGGTGTTGCGGTCGCGGGAAATTTCCAGTGTGACAGGTACACGACTTAGTAAGGTATAGCTGAAAAAGCCGCTGACAATTAATAGCGCTGATAAATAACCTAATAAGCTGGGTCGGAGGATTTTGGTTGCTTTTCCTGCCAGGCTGTTTTCTGTGGTGTAACGAATTAGCCCTTTAGGATAATCCATTTTTTCCATAATATTGTCACAGGCATCAATACAGGCAGCACATCCTATGCACTCATACTGCAAACCATCACGAATATCGATGCCAGTTGGGCAAACCTGAACACACATTTGGCAGTCAATACAATCACCTAACCCTTTGGCTTTATAGTCGCTGCCTCGTTTTCTTGGGCCACGGCTTTCACCACGGTGAGGGTCATAAGAGACAATTAAGGTGTTTTCATCAAACATGACACTTTGAAAGCGAGCATAAGGGCACATGTAGATACACACCTGCTCACGTAGCCAGCCTGCATTGCCATAAGTAGCTAAGGTAAAAAAAGCTACCCAAAAATAGGCCCAAGGGTTTGCAGAACCAGTAGCTAGATCCATCACCAACTCATTAATAGGGGTAAAATAACCCACAAAAGTGATACCAGTAGCTAAGGAAACGGCTAACCAGATAGTGTGTTTGAGAAGCTTACGCCGAAATTTATTAAAACCCATTTCGGTTTTGTCTAGCTTCATCCGCTTGTTGCGGTCACCTTCAGTGATTTTTTCAGCCCACATAAATACCCAGGTAAATACACTCTGTGGACAGGTATATCCACACCAGATGCGACCTGCTAGCACTGTGATGAAAAATAAACCAAAGGCACAAATAATTAATAAGGACGACAGAAGTATCATATCTTGGGGCCAGAAGGTGACACCGAAGATATGAAATTTGCGAGCAGGTAGATCAAATAAAATGGCTTGTCGATCTCCCCAGGGTAGCCATACGCTACCAAAGTAGAGGATAAATAAAAAAGCGCCACCAATTATGCGGAAGTTGCGGTATATGCCCTTAAATGCACGGGTATAAATTTTGTCGCGTTTTTGGTAGAGGTCAATAACTTCGATTAATTCGGGGTTGTCCGGTTTGACTTCTTTTTCAGGAGAGGTGCTCATCAGGTGTTACCGGTAACTAATTAGAGGTTGTAGCAAAGCAAACCACACTGCATTCATAAACGTTTGCGACATCCTCATTAATTATAGAGAGACTGTAGTAATGGCAGAAAACAGCTAAACAATATCAGTTAGAATTAATTATTAGAATAGAGTAAATGACCAGCATTATGACTGGTCATTAAAAGGGCTTGTTATTTTTGTGATAGGCTATAAATATAGGCCGATACCACATGGACCTTGTCAGGACCAAGGATTTTTTCCCAAGCAGGCATTACACCGTTCCGGCCATTTCGTAAAGTATACTCTATTTGAATCTGACGTGAGCCATACAGCCAAATATCATCAGTTAAGTTAGGTGCACCCACTTCAACTTTGCCTTTGCCATCATTACCATGGCAAACGGCACACTGAGCCTGAAAGACTTTGTCACCCTGGGCAAGCTCTTCAGCATTGGCCGATACTTCCAAACCTGCTAGGTTACGTACATAACTAGCAGTATGCCTGATCTGGTCTGGTGTTAGTAATGCTCCCCAAGCAGGCATTTGGCCGTTTTTCCCAGCTAAAATAGTGGTTTTGATTTGCTCAGGTTTCCCACCATGAATCCAATCATTATCGGTCAGGTTAGGATACCCATAAGCCCCTTTGGCATCTGAACCATGGCAAATCGCACAGTTGCTGGCAAAAATCCGTTGTCCCGTGGCCACCGCTTTAGGAATTTTCGCTACTTCTTCAATAGGCAGCTTGGCATAACCTTCAAATAGTTTACCAAATTGGGCATCAGCTTTTGCTACTTCATGTTTTAGCTGACCACGCGCTGTCCAGCCATAGTCACCTGTTTCAAGACGATCTGATCTAAACTCAAAGCCATCTTCTTTAGAGTAGGTCACTAGCCCCCATGCACCTTTCCATAACCCTGGATAAAGGATTAAATACAGGGCAGAAAATACGATGGTGGCAATAAATAGATTAAACCACCAGCTAGGTAAAGGGTTGTCGTATTCTTCGATACCATCGTAAGCATGGCCGGTGGTTTCTTCCGTTAAACTGGAACGATGTTTACGGCGGGTAGCAAATAATACGAACATAATTAACCCTAAGCAGGTTAATGTCAGTACAGCTATCCAGCCTTCCCAAAAGTCACTCAAATACTGGTTAATCTCGATCACGGTTTATCTCCTGAGTGTTGCCTTGTTTTTTTTCAGGCTCATCAGCAAAGGGTAAGTTTGCAGCTTCATCAAAATCTTTTTTACGGCGGTAGCTATAGGCCCACAGACAAATGCCAACAAAGGCTACCATCGCAAATATTGTGGCTAAGCCACGAAAAGTGTTGATATCCATAATTAATTAACATCAACTGGTTTGGGCTTTATGCCTGTGACACCTTTAGGTATCGCAGTGCCTAACCCTTGTAAATAAGCAACTAATGCGTCCATTTCGGTTTTACCCTTCACTTCATCTTTCGCATTAGCAATATCTTCATCGGTGTATGGCACGCCCACCTTTCTTAACGCCCGCATTTTGTCTGCGGTATGCTCGCCAGTGAGTACATTGTCATATAACCAAGGGTAAGCAGGCATTACAGACTCAGGTACTACCTCTCGTGGGTCATTTAAGTGCTGACGGTGCCAGTCATCAGAGTAACGGCCACCCACACGTGCTAAGTCAGGTCCTGTTCGTTTAGAGCCCCATAGGAATGGGTGGTCATAAACGCTTTCAGCTGCTAGTGAGTAGTGTCCATAACGCTCAGTTTCTGCACGGAATGGACGAATCATTTGCGAGTGACAGCCCACACAGCCTTCACGAATATAAATATCACGCCCCTCTAAGCGCAAAGCACTATAAGGCTTAATTTCAACTGATTGAATATTGCCTTTGCTATCGGTATAGCTGATCAAGTTAGTATTTAGTTCTTTGGAAAAGAACAGGGGAACAATTTCAACCAGTCCACCAAAGCTAATCGCTACCACTGTTAGGATCAGCATCAGGCCTAGGTTTTTTTCTACAATCTCATGGCTTTTCATTCGTTTGCTGCTCCTCTACATTAAGCCAGTTGTGCTTCAGCTTTTGCTTTTGCAGGACTCTCATCAGCAATGGTTTTCCAGGTGTTATAAGCCATTAAGAACATACCTGCGAGGAAGAACGCACCACCAATTGCCCGAACAATATAGCCAATTTCGCTGTTTTCTACTGACTCAACAAAGCTGAAAGCAAGGGTTCCATCAGTTTGGTTAGCCGCACGCCACATTAGCCCTTGAGAAATACCATTAACCCACATGGAAGCGATATATAGCACTGTACCAATCGTGGCTAGCCAGAAGTGACCATGGATCAGCTCAACACTGTACATTTGAGCTTTGCCCCAAAGCTTTGGAATCAAGTGGTAAACAGCACCAATAGAAATCATGGCAACCCAGCCTAATGCACCTGCGTGAACGTGGCCGATGGTCCAGTCAGTGTAATGGGACAGGGCATTAACGGTTTTGATTGACATCATGGGGCCTTCAAACGTGGACATCCCATAGAAAGATAAAGACACCACTAGGAAGCGCAGCACTGGATCAGTACGTAGCTTGTCCCAAGCACCAGATAAGGTCATCATGCCGTTGATCATTCCCCCCCAGGAAGGTGCTAACAGGATTAATGACATAACCATACCCAGGCTTTGAGCCCAGTCAGGCAGTGCGGTGTAATGTAAGTGGTGAGGACCAGCCCAAATATATAGCGAAATCAATGCCCAGAAATGCACGACAGATAAGCGGTAAGAATAAACTGGGCGTCCAGCCTGTTTAGGTACGAAGTAATACATCATACCCAGGAAGCCAGCCGTTAAGAAAAAGCCGACTGCATTGTGGCCATACCACCACTGAATCATCGCATCTTGAGCACCTGAATAGGCAGAATAAGATTTAAACAAGTTGACGGGCACTTCCATACTGTTGACCACATGAAGTACTGCAACAGTCAGAATGAAGCCACCATAAAACCAGTTGGCGACATAAATATGTTTCGCCTTCCGCTTCATAATGGTGCCAAAAAAGACAATAGCGTAGGTTACCCAAACGACAGTAATGGCAATATCAATTGGCCATTCCAGTTCGGCATACTCTTTAGATGTTGTATAACCTAACGGTAATGTAATAGCGGCGGCTACGATAATGGCTTGCCAACCCCAAAAGGTAAAAGCGGCTAGACCATCAGAAATTAACCGGGTTTGACAGGTTCTTTGCACCACATAATATGAGGTTGCAAATAAGGCGCAGCCACCAAAAGCAAAAATGACGGCATTGGTATGTAATGGGCGCAATCGACCAAAACTAAACCAAGGAGTGTTAAAGTTTAATTCAGGGAAGACGAGTTGGGCGGCAATTAATACGCCAACGCCCATCCCGACGATGCCCCAAACCACCGTCATGATGGTAAACTGGCGTACCACCTTATAGTTATACTCTGAGTTGTTCGTTGCTGAGCTCATTTTACAGGTTCCATCACTAAACGCGGAGTAGGGGTGGAAATACCACTGAGGCGGTGGGATGTATGGTGTCGTCTACTTGCTGTAAAGCAAGCAAACCCAAATAATCGTGTTGGCCATAACAAGCTGGTCAGACAACCCATACAACACCGACCTAATACCAGGCTAATACTGTGTATATAGTTTAGTGGCTGATTATTAAATGTGCTGCTTATGTCGAACATAGGCAGCGTGCCGCGAGGATACGTGCATGCCATATTAGCTGTCAACATGCAATGCCCTTAGTTAGGGTTTTAATTAGTGGATTCAGTGAGTAAATTTGACTTAAATCAAGACAACTTTTGTCGGGTAAAACATTGAGTTGCCTTATTAGTAAGTCTTATTGGAAGTAAAGCAAATGAAACAAAAATTTGCCTGTGGTGAAGCGATATTTAATTCAGCTGATTCACCTATTGCTTTGTGTTTATTAGCGCATGGTGCAGGAGCAGGGATGCAGAGTGAGTTTTTGCAGACATTAGCAGCAGAACTACAAACACATGCCATATTTGTTGTGCGGTTTGAGTTTCCCTATATGCAAAAAACAACAGTTGATGGCAAACGTCGGCCACCAGACCGAGCGGATCGACTGGTTGCTCATTGGCAAACCGTGGTAACTGAAATAACTCAGCATTCAGAATTACAGCAATTACCGTGCTTTTTGGCAGGCAAGTCAATGGGCGGTCGAATGGCGGTGATGGCGGTGAATCTGATTGATCAAGCAGTGGCTGCGATTGGGTTGGGTTACCCCTTTTATGGGCGAGGTAAAAATCAGCAGCCTCGCATCGAGCCGTTACAGGGTTTAGAAAAGCCTGCTTTGATTATTCAAGGTAACCGAGATCCAATGGGTAATGCCCAGCAAGTGGCGAAGCTACCTTGTTTTAGCAAGGTTCAGTTGGAATGGTTGGATGATGGCGACCATGATTTTAAACCCCGTAAAGCGTCAGGTTTTACCCAGGCGCAGCATATTGCTACTGCAGCAAACCTAACCAGTTGTTTTATTCGACAACAATTAGAAACTGAAAATAAGCTTAGGAACACTTGAAAAATAACGTGAAAATTTTTGAGTGTTTCTTCGTGCTTAATATGGAGTAACGGGCGTGGGTGGTAAAGCGAAAGCCACTTGCGTAATACGCCATAATCAGTACACTCGGCAGCTTTTTTCTAACCTTAATTAATGAACTGGTCAACCATGCTTAATCAATTGTTATTGTATTGTCGCTCTGGCTTTGAAAATGAATGTGCTGCAGAAGCCATGGCCAAAGCAGAAGCGGTTGGGTTGGCTGGATATGTAAAAGCTAAGCCGCGTCAGGGCTGGGTGCTGTTGAATTTATATCAGCAGGATGGTGCATTATCGCTGCAGCAGCAGCCTTTTAAACAGTGGATTTTTGCCAGGCAATGGGTGGCTTGTTTGCCATTACTTAATCAATTACCAGTGACTGATCGGGTTACTCCAATTGTTGATGCCGTTAAGCAGTTGCCCCTGTGTGGTTCTATTCAAATCGAAACTCCTGATACCAATGAGGGCAAGTCAGTGCAGTCACTGACACGGAAAATTTCTGCACCATTAATGAAAGCGCTGAAAAAAACCGGATGTCTGACTAATAAGGACAACAGTCAAAAACCGACATTACATGTCTTCTTTATCTCTGGTACTAGTGTGCTGATTGGTATTTCACCAGCAAACAATCACAGTCCCTGGTCCATGGGGATACCGCGTTTGAAGTTACCTAAACAGGCACCTAGTCGAGCAACTCTCAAGCTAGAGGAAGCCTGGCACACCTTTATACCTAAAGCGAAATGGGATCAGCAATTAGCTGCTGAAATGACTGCGGTTGACTTAGGGGCAGCACCTGGTGGCTGGACTTGGCAGCTAGTCCAGCGCGGGATGCGTGTGTATGCCATTGATAATGGCCCTATGGCGGAAGACATTATGGCAACCGGGCTGGTTGAACATGTTCGGGCAGATGGTTTTACTTACCAACCCAAACAAGCTGTTGATTGGCTAGTCTGTGATATTGTGGATAAGCCTGCTCGGGTCACGGCCATGGTAGCTCACTGGTTAGTCAATGGTTGGTGTAAGGCCACCGTTTTTAATTTGAAACTACCCATGAAGCAACGTTGGCAGGCAGTGGTTAACGCAAAAACGGTGCTTGAAGAGGCATTGCATCAGTCAAACTTAAAAAGGTATCAGATTCTAATACGGCAGCTGTATCATGATCGGGAAGAAGTGACTGTTTATATCGGTCCTTAATAGAGAGGGTTATGGAGAGCTGCATTAGTCACTCAGGATAACCACTTTTTCTTCATGTAATAACATGGGTTGAATATTGGCAACCAAGGACTGACGAGTTTCCGAGTGTTGCCAATTTTGCCAAGATTGTACATTGTCCCACTGTGTAATGATAAAACGATGGTTGGGCTGGTGCAGGTTTTTTAAAGCTTCACAGCCTACAAAACCAGGTGCCTGAACCACTTCTTGAAAGGTTTGCTTCACGAAGGTTTCGTAATGACCAACTAAGTCGCTGTCTACCACCCGTTCAATAATGACTTTAATCATGGGTTATTATCTTTGCTGTTTTTTTAGACTATCACAAAACCTCTGTGCTCATGCCTGTTGCAATAGCCTACTTTTGTCGTGTGGATAAATGATATGTGCTGACAATAGCACTTACCGCCAGTGTAGTATTTCATTATGAAAAATGCTTGAAGAATTATTATCAAAGACAGTCAAGAGTTGGTAATCAGTTGGAGGCTGTGCTAATTGTATATATAGATAAGGTATTTTTGTAGTTATTTGAGTTAGTGTTAATGCCGCAGTATTCGCAGTCTATTCATATTGCCTCTTCCTCTTTAGAACCTTTATACCCTTGGACATACGCCAAACTTCACTGGCAACACTGGATACCTGACTCAAAAGAAGCCAATATTCCTGGGATACGGGCTAGTTGGGCAAATGTGCAGCTTGATCAGCAAAACTTGACGGCTTATGCTGACATTTGTGGGGTTAACCTGGTTACTGATGTTGCGTTTTTAGGGGATAGAGGATGGTATAGCCATGAAATTCCTCCTTTATATTGGTTGTCACTAACAGCTCCTATTCAAATGCAATTGTTACAAGGTGATAACTTACCTTTATCTTTATTGACTACCCGGCTAGCGTGGATTCGCGTATTAGCGAAGCAATATCTACATAAACAAACAGCGATTGATTTTAAGTTTTTTTTAACAGCAGTAGAGCCATCTGCGCTAGGTTGTCAGGTGACTTTATTGATAAATGCCATGATTCAACAGGAAATTATTTGGCAAGCTGAAGTAGGGTTTGTAAGCCTAGGGCGACAAAAACTGACTGAAGCGTTTCGTCAGCAGCAGTGCCATCTAAATGCACAGTTGTTGAAAGTTGGCTACTGGTATGTACCTGTGGATATGGGAAGGCAGTTTGCACGTATTTCAGGTGATTACCATCCCCTCTATGTATCTTCACTACTGGCACGGATGATGGGTTATCGACGGGATGTTGTACAGGAGCTATGGTTATTGGCTGCAGCCATTGCCCATTTTCCCTTACCGCCTCAACCTTTTTTGCTGGAAGCTCAATTTGGTGGGCCAGTTTACAATGGTAGTAAAGTTGATTTGTTTGGTCTGCAAAACCCTAAAGGCTATAGCCTACAGCTAACAACGCCTTGCCAACAGGTGCCGGTTGTCAGTGCAAAGGTTGTATCCTATTAGCGCCTGACTATTTCTCGTGTTCCTTAACTAAATTATTGTTACACTATGAGTCTACATTATTGACGTTGAAGACAGAGAGATTATGGCTATTAAAGCAGACTTTCAACTGGACACTTCTGGGCTGTGTTGTCCTGAACCAGTGATGTTACTGCATAATAAAATTCGGGATATTAATGCGGGTGATGTACTGGAAGTCGTGGCAACAGACCCTTCAACTACACGCGACATTCCAAAATTCTGTGCGTTCTTAAATCATGATTTAGTGGCCCAGGATGAGCGGGAACAAAAATATTATTATTATATTAAAAAAGGCTAAATACACTTTATCTTGCCTTTTTTAATCGCTGGGGAATAACGCTTTTTTTGATGATATTAAAAATTTAATACGCTTACGTATCTACCAATAATGAAAAGGCAGCCATGGCTTCTGGGTCATTGGATTTAATTTTGTTGGCAATGCGATGATGAAAAAAGTACTTAAATCCTGGATGATTTTGCGCTGCAAACAGGCAAGGGTCACCTGGTAAAACGGGCGTTGATTCTACTTTATTATCATCAATTAACATCGCGTGAATGCGACCGTTATGTAACAAACGCCAACTGACGACTTCTACCAGAGAAAAACTGGCAAAATTATTGTAGGTAATAATGGCATGGGTGCCAATATTATCTGGAATTTCATGCACGACATCGTCAGCCTTTTCGAATGAGGCTTCGTAGTATTCAGCAGAGCTTTCCAATTCAACAATTTTATGCAGAGGTGCTTCAAAAAATATTTCGTCAATCCCAGCATCATAATAACCCTCCCAATGGCCGTTAAGGGGGTCATTTAATTCATCACAACTGACAATGTCATTAAGCCAGGGAACCATGGCTACTACTTCGCCATTTGCCCGTAATGCCCAGCAGAGAATTTTCATGCTGAACAGCTTATTAGGATTGGAGTCATTGCTGTAAAGCATTTCGAGACCATCTAATTCAGGTGCAAGGCGAATGACTTTTCGGGAATCCTGATTGGCGACAGGTTGGCGGGTGAAGATATCAATGACATTTTCGCTGGGCTTTTTGGCTTGGAAGGTACGCATAAAAGACCTCATCCTGCTGCAAAGAGTGACTGACTGGCCTAATACTGCTTCCCTGCAGGTTAGCTACAATCTCACTCTGGCTTGCTACTACAGTTTCAGTATAGTTAGTGACTGACTGCCCTAGCAAATCACAGCGAGTTGCGCCACTAGTACTGTAAGCAAAGACAATACCAGTCGACTTGTGGCTAAATGCAAGCCTATCTTCTAATAGTAATAATTACGTTACAGTTTGGATCATTAAAAAGCAATCAAAGTTTCAATCACTTAGCTGAGGCATCAATCGGCATTGCTGTAATAATTGTTCCCAGGCTCTGGCATGGCGTTTTGTTGCTTGCTTAAACAAAATAAGTTGTAACGCAGGTTGATTTGGCTGTCCTATCAGCTCGCGTTTAAATCGCAGCCAAATTGGATGGGCTGATTGGGTCGAAAGCTGTTGCAATAATCGTTGCATGGCTTGTTGCCACTCAACTTGTAACTGGTTTAGGTGAGCCAGGTAAGGCTGAACCTCTCCAATGTAAAATTTTCTGAAAACAGTATTTAAAATTCTTGCTTTGGGTGTTGGCTTGTTTTGAGGGCAAAGTGGTCGTGTTTTTTGCCGTTGTTCCAGCCAGTGGCTGATGGTGGTTAAGTTAACAATAGCCAGCTGAGTAGCTTGACTGAGCTCTCCCAGGTAGCGACGCTGATATAGTTGTTGAAAGTGCTGATCCCAGGCAGATTGTGGTGCGAGGTGTGTTAGCTTATCTGGCATGTGCTTAGCCTGAGCTGTAAAAAAGGTTAACGCTGCAATCGAGCCTTCTGCACGACGCTTATTGGGTGCTAACGGTGGTGTACTGAAACTCAGTGAAAGTAGCATTTCATCCGTAGCAAATAAGCTATTCCATAGGGTGGCAGGGAGGGCTGCGGTTTTTTGTTGCAGCCAATCCTGAAGCTGCTTGACCAACTGATTGTTATTTTGTGTTTCTGGGTGGGCTAAGCACTGATTGATTGCTGCAAGCAATGTTACTTCAAATAAAAACCGATGGGTGTCAGCCATCACCTTGCCTAAAGCACTATTACGCTCTGCAAGCTTTTGGGTGAGTGGCTGGCAGTGGGTAATAGCAAGTACATCAAATAGGTCTAGCCGTACATCAGGTAGAGGAAGCTTCAGGGTTCGTTTATCCAGATTTAGCTTAAGTGGAGCTGGTTGAGGTGATTTATTATCAATAGCCAGGGTTCTGGCAATACGACCGAGGTAGTTGTCCATCATGGCTTCGGCACTGGGCTGCTGGTTGCAACTGGATAGACACAGTGCAGTGAGCAATAACCCAATTGTCATTAATAACCTGTTGCACAAATTACAGAACCATTGTGTATTGTTTTGGACTATGGATATTTCCAGAATAGACACTGGTAGTCGCCTTAGAGCATGCAGCGATTCAATAAGTCACAGGCTTAAATCAGCTCGGTCAGAGAAAACTGGTCGTTATTTAGTGTTAGACCAGGCTGATAGTGATTTAATAATTGTTCAGTAAATAATTGGGCGCGCTTGGGTAGCCCTACTTCTAAATAATTGAGGGTTTCTCGAAAAATAGCCTGCTTAAAGGCGCTGGTATCAATAGGAGGGCCGGACAGGTTATCGGCACTAATAAAAAAGCGGATGCCAGCCGCTTTAGAAAAAATCCACTCCAAAGCTTGGGGTTTGCTTTCGACTTGCTCAAAAGCTGTTTGCTGTTGCTGGGTACGACCATCTGGCTGATACCAATAGCCATAATCCAACAATAAACGGCGTTGTGGGCCTGCAATACACCAATGGGCTATTTCATGAAGGGCACTGGAAAAGAAACCATGGGCAAAAATAACTTGGTGATAGGGACTAGTTTCAGACTGAGGAAGGTAAAGTGGCTCATTATCACCTTTCACTAATACTGTGTTTTCACTTTGCTGAAAGCATTGGTTGAATAGTCCAACTAAATCATCACACTGATGTTGAGCTAACTTAGGGGGTGTGTTGGTTGTTAATTGTTCAATACAGTCGTTCATGATGATGATTGTAATAGTGGCGTTGGCACAACAGTAAAACGGTCGGGAATTATAGCACATGCGTTGGCAGCTGGTATATTTTGTAAAAATGGTTAATTATTTCACTATTGCAAAATTGCCTGAATAAAAATAGTGAGCACATCGATATTATTAGGGAGTGTACTATAGTTGTCTAAAACCTATCCTGAAGGTTGCAGGTATGAGCAAGCAAACAGTAAAAGCGATGTGCTTTTTGGTTTTATTTTATTTTGCGCTGGGGCTTGTATTACTTGCTTTTTTATTAGTTTATCTTGATGGCGTAGATGGAATTTTTCCTGGTTTAATCAGCGGTATTGTGGGCTATAATCTTTTAGAATATCTGGATGAAATCTAGCAAAATATAACTATGCTGGAATAGATAACTATTGAGATTCTTATAAGTTGTGTCGGTAATGCTATGAAAAAATCTTCAATTATTGTGATTTTCATAGCGTTGTTTACTCATATAGCTGTTGCTCAACCGGTTCACATTTGTAGAAATGGGCCAGAATATGCACCATATGTTTATTGGGAAAGAGTAGCTGGTAAACCGACTAAAACTAAAATCATAGGTGCGACAACTGAATTTTTACAGGAAATCTTTAGGATAGTTGGTTTGAAATATACCCAGGAGCTAATTCCATGGAAGCGCTGTTTACATGAGGTAGCCAATTATGGAGAGTTAAAAAAATATGAAATGTTTACTGATGGTTCATATAGTGAAAAAAGAGCAAAAAAATACTATATAAGTACTCCTATTTACAAATTACACGAAGGGCTTTGGTACTCAAAAAATAAATTTCCAGATACGCTTCCGGTTATTATACCAAAAGATCTTAATCGCTTTCGACTGTGTGGACTTGCTGGCAATAATTATGATTGGTTGCTTGAATTAGGCGTTACTAAAAGGCTTGACACTGGTACCATTGACTTGCCCAGTATTTTAAAGAAATTATCAGCAGGTCGTTGTGATTTTTATTTCAATTCACTAGAGCCAACATATGGTGGTGAGTTAGTTGGGAAATATACTATTCCAAAGGATATAGTAGGTGTACCTTTTCCTGGAAAAAGAGAGCTTACTATGCATCTATTTATTGCCAAGAGTTCCTCGCGTGCCTATGAACTATACACAAAAATTAACCAAGCAATCCTTTTACTTCAATATCAAGGAATAGCTGACCAGATCTATAAAAAATATACGCCAGGTGGTACAGGATTGTGATTGGTTATCTATACAAAGGTAGCCTGCCTATAAGATTATTTTACTGTATTAATCTGTTATTCATTTTATTAGCTGAAACTGCTAGTGCGCTAGAAAAAAACAAACGCTGTTTTTTTCGGTATTGGATTTTAGTGCAAATTATGTAATGAAAGCGGTTTGTCAACATCTTGGATTAACTATTGAAAATAGGAAATATCCTGCAGAACGAGCGTTAATAATGGATTGATAGAGGGAGAAGTGGCTTGGTGCTTACCCAATTCTTTTAGCTGATTTAACTGACCTTAAAATTTTACTTGTCTGATTCCGATATAGTACCAGTTCTGACAAATTCTATTAACTTTCCAGTCTCTAAATTAATAAGCCTATATCTTACACTCTATTGTTTTACTTTTAGACATTATTGATCTACTCACTCACATAATATTATAGGTATTAACCGCAGTTTACCCGTTGTTTGCTACTTAACTAAATAAGGTATAGCTGGAAATCTATAATGTGGCATAAATAGAATGCCTCTACCCTCAGATACAGCCTGTTTATTGAGCGAATCGACTATGTCACTTTATGATTTTCTAGCTATACAACTGTGGTATAAGAGAGTTATTCTTACATGTGATATACCCTTCACGAATGACTTCTAGGTTTATTATCTTCACTCCTAATCACCAAGGATGGTGTGAATGCAGTTAATGCATGGAGCATTCGTATTGGGTATATTTGTAATGTGTTATAGAGACTGAAAGTTTTATAACATATGTATTTTATATATTGATCTAAAATGTTTCGTTGGTATAACATGAGTCGTCTGAACTGTTTTATAGGTTGTTATTGATGAGCTAAAGAAACCGTTTTCCCTCCATTGTCTTCATCATTTGTTTTATAAGGCTTGTATAGTCTATTTAGTAATGTTTAAAACAATTGTTTTGTTCGTCTACTCTTTTTACTTAAGGATTCATGCAATATGAATAAATTTGTGCTGCTTAGTGCTCTAGCATTATTAGGCGTGTCGGGTTGTGCCAACGTATCACTTTTTACAGAGCAGGACTCTACACCGATCGTTGTCAGCCCTAGTGATGATCGAGCCTATCAAGTTTTAACATTAGCAAATGAAATTGAGGTTATTTTGGTATCTGATCCTCAACTGAAAAAGTCGGCTGCTGCCTTAAGTGTTGGCGTTGGGTCAATTCAAGATCCCATGTCTCAACAAGGGTTAGCCCATTTTCTAGAGCATATGTTATTTCTGGGTACAGAACGCTATCCTGATACCAAAGGCTATTCGGAATTCATGACCAAACATGGTGGTGCGCACAATGCTTATACAGGGCTTGATATCACCAACTATATGTTTCAAATAAATAATGATGCTTACGACCAAGCATTGGATCGCTTTTCTGACTTTTTTAAAAGTCCCAAGTTATACCCTGAATATGTAGAGAAAGAAAAGAATGCAGTGAATGCAGAGTGGTCAATGTCTCGTGAAAATGACTATGCAGGTCAATTTAAGTTATCCCGCAATATCTTGGGAGACCATCCAGCCAATCGTTTTTCCACCGGAAATCTAGAAACACTTTCTAATAAATCAGGGAGCAAGCTTCATCAGGAGATGGTCGATTTTTATAATAAATACTATTCTTCTAATATTATGAAGGTGGCTATGGTTTCTAACTTACCATTAGCTGAGATGGCCCGTTTAGCCAAACAACATTTTAGTGGCATTAAAAACAAGCATATTGAGAAGCCAAAGGTAACCAAAACAATTAATTTGCAACAGGCGGGTGGTAAGCAAATTTACTATCAATCCAATGAAGATGTGCGACAACTGGTGCTTGATTTTACAATACGTAATAATCAAGCCGATTTTGCCAGTAAACCAAATAAGTTTGTGACTTATTTATTGGGTTCAGAAATGCCTGGTACCCCAGGTCAGTTGTTGAAATCAAAAGGATGGGTATCATCTTTTTACGCGGGCTCGTACCCCAGTAGTTATGGTAATTATGGAAGCTTATCCGTCAACATTGAGTTAACTCAAGCAGGGATGAAAAATCGGGATAAAATTGTTGCTATCGTTATGCAGTATATTGACTTAGTCAAGCAACAAGGAGTCAATGAAAAGTATTTTCAGGAAATTAAAACATCGTTAGATAATGAGTTCAGATTTCTAGAGAAGTTTGATGATTTCATGTATGCGGCATTTCTTGCAGAAGATATGCAAAACTATCCTCTGCAAAATGTGATTAATGCACCGTACTATTATAAAACATTTGATGAAAATGCAATCGAGTCTGTTTTAAATCAGTTAACACCTGAAACATTGAATGTGTGGTATATCAGTAAAAATGAAAAAACGGATAAGCAGCTACATTTTTATAATGGTAAGTATAGAATTGAAAATATCTCTGCTGAAACTATAGCAGGTTGGTACGATTCTACTAATATGAAGCTCAGCTTACCCTCAGTTAATCGAATGTTGCCTGAAACATTTGCTATTAAAAAAGTCAGTAAAAATAATAAGCCAGAACTAGTAGTTGATAATAAAGGTATTAAAGTCTGGTATCTTCCAAGCCAAGCCTTTAAAGAACAGCCTAAAGGATCAATTGATGTTTATTTTAATAGCTCGCTAGCGCAAAATAATATCAAGTCGACTATCCTTTTATCTATCTGGTCTGATTTATTTCAACTTCAGCAAGCAGAGCTCATTGAAGAAGCGAATACAGCGGGAATGCAAGTGTTTGTACACCCCGAAGCAGGTGGGCTGTTATTATCAATCAGTGGTTTTACAGATAAACAAAAAGACCTGTTGAGTAAAGCACTACAAAATATTCAGGTTGAGGTCGATGAACAACGCTTTTTACAAGCAGTTGATCGACTTACTCGAGAAGTTGAAAATGAGAAAAAACAACTTTCCGTTAGCCAGGCCTTTAATGCATTTGGCCAGCTGATTACAAAAGATTCTTGGGATAAACAAGCGTATCTTCAGGTTGCATCAAAGCTGACAAGTAAGGATTTACAAAGCTTCATTAAACAGTTGCTCAGTCAAAATCAGGTAAGAGTGTTTGCTTTTGGTAACTACGATAGTCAAGATATTAACGAGATGGCTGCAAAGTTGAAGCGCCTATTACCTGATAACCACAAGATCACAGAATATACGCGTAGCAAATCCTGGGAGCCCAAGGAAGGTCAGTTATTTGTTGTGAAAAAAGACATTGAAGTTAATGATGTAGCAATCATTGATTTACAGTCACATTCAGAACCAGGGTTAAAACAACAAGCCAGAGCGAGAGTACTAATTGATCATTTTGCAAACTATGTTTTTGATAAATTACGTACTGAGGAACAGCTTGCCTATGCTGTGGGAGCCATTGCCCCCACTATTGATGAATATGCAAGTGTGGGGTTGTATATTCAAACACCGGTCAAAGGACCAAAAGCCATTCAGTTAAGGCTTGATCAATTAAAGCTTGAGTATCAGCAAGAGTTGAATAAGTTACCCGAGGCGGCTTTTAAGCAGCTTAAAACCAGTGCGTTAGTGGCACTGAAAGAAAAACCAAAAAACTTGAGCGACGAAGTTAGCCCATTTATCAGTGACTGGTATGATGAAAATTATCAGTTTAACACTAAAGCGCAATTGATTGCTGAGATAGAAAAGGTAACCTTGGATGATATCAAGCGTTTTTACGCAGAGACTATGGGTAACCCAAAAGCACCACGCTTGAATATTCAGATGAGGGGTAAAAAGTTTGCTAACCAACCATTTGCCAGCTTTAAAAACCAAACTGAAGTAAAAAGCCTGTCAACATTTCACCAAATGATTTCTTATCAATAAACCTGCCTTGCTTCTCTGGTTATCTAATGGATAACACCAGGTGATAACTAGAGAAGGGCATATCCACTGCTGCAAGAGCTGCGGTCGCTACTTACATTAAAATAAATGTACTTGAAATAACCTTGTTTGCAGTTTACTTCATATCGGACAACAGTTTTGGGTTGGTGACCAGTTTTCTAACACCATGGGCATGGTCTTCTTTGAAAACGTTATCCTTACACCATTCGCCCAAATTATTGATATCAACTTTTGTGCAAAATGGCCGTACACTCCAGGTTACTTGAAAAGGTGAACACTTTTGTTCGGTAAACTTGGGACCGGTGGTAGAGCCTAAAAATTCTACCGGTTTACCCGTATTGTTAGGTAAGGCTTTGGCTTGGTGATAGCCATCTTCCATATTACCGTCATAAACCAAATCATTAAAATTGAGGGAAGAAGAATCATTGACGACAGTAAATACCTGAGATTCAACGCGAAGGTTCGGGTTGGAACAGCTATCAGATAGACAAGAAGTTAAGTCTTTACCTGGTTTTATATCGCAGGAAGTGTACACCCAGTGGACTTCAATAGTATCACCAGGTTTTAACCCCTTGCATACTTCATTTTTAGGTGGGGCTAACTCTGCTGAGGAAAGTGACTTGCTTGTATTACACTGATAACCGCCACCATGACCATGATCGCCTTCCCCTGCATATATGGAAAAGTCCTTTGCTTTATGCTCAGCATTATTGTGAAAATGAATGTTGCATAGGTTCATACTTTCATAGCGGGGAGCCAAGCTAAATAGTCTTTTGTTTTCACCCGCAAGTTGATCGATATCTCTTGGCGCTTGAGGGCCAAACCCTTCGCAGGCTGAGCCACTCGCGTCACTGATTACGACAGCAGGGAAGCTACTCATCACACTAACCAATAACGTTAACAGAAGTCGATGTTTAACTGAGACCATTTATATTCCTCCATAGTTTTTATAACAAAAAATCGCAACACTAGTAGTATTGGTTTAGTCATGATGCACTGCTATTAGCAGCTAACCTGTCGCTGGTTAGACTTACACTTATTACAGCTACTGTATTTATAGGCTCGATTGCTAAGGAGCACACATTAAAAAACTATGACATATTGATATGACTCAAAAATTAACCTCTGTTTTATGGGATAGCTTGATAATGAAGGCTAATCGAGGCAATAGCTGAGGCTTATCGGAAGAGAAAATACCAAAAAGAAAAGCCAATATCAGAAGATGATTAGTAAATGAAATCTAGGCAAGAGAAGGAAAATAAAAATATTGAAACTCGTTTCAATAAATTAAAAGAAAAAATTATCTCACATAATGAGGCGGTTGTCAGAATTACGTGACTACTATTGCTAGACAATACTATTTGATAGTGTAAAGCAACTGTTTTACTAACGTTGTCTGATATTAATTACATGACAGTTACCTTCTTGTGCGGCAATATCTAAAGCCGCTAAGGTTGGCTCATCTAATTCTGGTAGCCAACTGACAACAGTATGACTTTTGCCTAAAGTGAGTGCCTGCAAGGTTAAGTCTTTGATAGAGCTTTCATTGCTGGCAGTAAGAAATAAGACCTGTTTATTATTAATATAGGCATCTTGAAGCCACTTTAAGGTCATGTTGCGATATTGTTTGGAACAGACGACGGTTAACCAGCGTTGTTTTTCATGATGGCTCAACTGTGCCAACATAGGTGGAATAAATGATGTCAGTGGAATACGGGCAGAAGATAAAATAATTTCTGTAATATGCGTAAAGCCATTGTGGTCTGTCGATAAAGGGAAGTGATGGGGTTGATTTGGCGTGCTATGGTTGGGTTTTGAATCATTGTCACTGCCATTGAACTCCATGGGTATATTTCCTATTTTATTATCAAAACGAATGACTGTAAAAGAAGGGTGTCAGGTGATGAGCGACAGCAGCATTCTTTATAAAATAAATGAAGATTGTTACTGCAAGTCATACAATAATAGACTTGTCTCATCTTCTATTATGTTAGTTAAGCGACGATAACAACGTCTAAAAAGTCATTCGAAAAGAATATTGTCATGTTCGTTAGTTACAGCTGAAGTGTATCACTGACAAAAAATCCATATCTTTGGCCTAATTCACTGTATTTACCATCTTGGGGGTAGATTGTGGATCAGAGTTGATAAAAAGATGTAAAACTGCAAATTAAGTCGCTTTTTTAAGAAAAGGTAGTAGCTATTAGATAATTAATTTCCCCTTGGGTAATTTGGAGCATATATCGATGGTTACCCAGGGGACCAAGTTATTTTTTTTCAGCTTTCGTATAAAAGGTTAGTGTCTAATGACGCCAACACTAATTCCTTCGATTGTGAAATTTTCGCTATGTAAGTTCACTTCGATAGTATTGAAGCTGCTATTTTCTGGATGCAATAAAACGACTTCTCCTTTTCGTTCAAATCGCTTAACGGTTACTTCATCATCAATTCGAGCAACGACGATTTGACCATTATGTACATCAGTTGTTTTGTGAACGGCTAATAAATCGCCATCGAGAATGCCACAATCCTTCATGCTCATTCCTTTAACTGTTAAAAAGTAATCAGCACGAGGTTTAAAAAAACTAGCCGGTATCTGGCAGTAGTTGTCTATATTTTGTTCGGCTAAAATGGGGAAGCCCGCAGCCACTTGCCCGACTACAGGAATACCTTGTTGGGTTTCAGAGGGGATCCGAATACCGCGGGAGGTGCCAGCAATAATTTCGATAGCACCTTTACGGGCAAGGGCTTTGAGGTGTTCTTCGGCAGCATTGACAGAACGAAATCCTAGCTGTCGAGCAATTTCGGCTCGGGTGGGAGGAAAGCCGGTTTCTTCAATATGGTCTTTAATAAATTGAAAAATTTCAGCCTGGCGAGCAGTTAATTTAGCCATTGAGATGGCTCCTTATACCTATTTGAATACTTACTAATTTAATGAAATAACGGCTTTTTATAGCGGCTGTGGTTTTATACAGTTACTGTGATTATATCCAGTTTGGACTGACCTTCAACTGTTTTCAACTATTTCGGTCCCTTTTAAGGGGTGTTTCCTTACTTAGCAGACGTTAATTTTACTTGCAGGAAAAAGTAAAGCCTGCTTGACTTGTATACGTATTAAACGTATGTTCAAAACGTTTGAAGATTACAACAGGCGGCTAATATAAAGCGAATATTTTTTAGTTGGCTTGCTGCCTGTATCTAAATACAATTGGTCCTTAGCTTCGATGGGCACTCAGAACGGCCCAGAGAATCAAGGCTTTTTTAAGAAATGTTAATTGGCTATGGCGCAATCAGAAACTGTTGAACGAATACTAGATGCTGCAGAAGCGTTATTTGCAGAAAAGGGCTTTGCTGAAACGTCACTGCGGACGATTACCAGTAAAGCAGGTGTTAACTTAGCAGCAGTTAATTACCATTTTGGCTCTAAAAAAGCATTGATTCAGGCAGTATTTGCCCGGTTTCTAGAGCCATTTTGCAAAAAACTCACGGTTAGGCTCAACGAATTTGAAGCATCATTAGCAGAACAGAAACCGACACCTGAACAGCTACTTAATTTGCTATTTCAGCAAATACTATCTGTTGAAGCACGAGGAAAAAATGATCTTTCTGTGTTTATGCGGTTGCTGGGATTAGCGTTTAGCCAGTCTCAAGGGCATTTGCGAAAATATCTTGAACAAGTATATGGTGATGTATTCCGACGCTTTGTGAGTTTAGTGGTGCAGGCGTCACCTGATTTACCGCCGGTGGAAATTTTCTGGCGAGTGAACTTTATGGTGGGATCTGTCGCATTTACTATGTCTGGTTTAGATGCGTTGAGAGACATTGCTGAAAGTGAGTATAAAGAACATACTTCAGTTCCTGCAGTCATGAAGCGACTCGTGCCATTTTTAGCCCATGGCATGAAAGCTGAGCTGCCAGCAGCCAGCCTAGAAGTTTAGTTAGCTGCGCATAAATTAGTCAATTTGTGGCTTGCTAATTTATGGTGAGTTAATTGGTAGCTAGTGAATATGTATAAGCCCGTTATTTATGTCTCTATTGCTGAGCAAACTCTCAGTGTGTGCGATGGCAATCAGTTAATTACTCGGTACTCCGTTTCTACTGCTGCTAAAGGGGTTGGTCAGTGCCAAGGAAGTTTTCAAACACCCTTGGGGCGACATATCATTCGAGCCAAAGTAGGGGGTAGTTGCCCTCTAAATGCTGTTTTTGTAGGACGACGCTTTACTGGTGAAATATATAATGAGGCACTGGCCAAGCAATTTCCTAATCGTGATTGGATTTTGACGCGTATTTTATGGTTAAGTGGCCAGGAGCCTGGTGTTAACCGGTTAGGAGCAGTCGACTCCATGCGACGTTATATTTATATTCACGGCACCCCTGATAGTGAGCCAATGGGAATTCCTGCCTCACACGGGTGTATTCGAATGCGAAATGATGAGGTTGTGGAGCTGTTCAGTAGCGTGCCCGTCTATACCCAGGTAATCATTGAAAACGAGTAATCGCCATCTATTGGTTAATCCTATGTCAGGTAATGTCATTGTAGATTTAGCAGGAACAACAATAACAGACGACGAACGTCGGCTATTAGCGCAGCCTGCTGTTGCGGGAGTGATTTTATTTGCCCGTAATGTTATTGATCGCCCGCAAGTGATACAGCTGGTGCAGTCTATTAGCGCAGTTCGGTCAGATTTATTAATTACTGTTGACCAGGAAGGTGGAAGGGTACAGCGCTTGGTTACAGGCTATACTCAGTTACCCGCTTCCTGTCGGTTGGGTGAGCTGTATCAAAATGAACCTGAGCAAGCCTGCCAGTTAGCAGAAGACTTAGGATGGTTAATGGCCAGTGAGGTGATTGCATCGGGGATCGATTTAAGTTTTGCGCCGGTTTTAGATTTAGGCTTGCCTATCAGTCAAGTGATAGGCTCTCGTGCCTTTGCTGAGCAGCCTGAAACGGTTGCGACGTTAGCTCGTCGTTATTGTTTAGGTATGAAGCAGGCGGGTATGGCAACGGTGGGTAAACATTTTCCAGGGCATGGCAGTGTGGCTGCTGACACTCATCACTCGATTGCCTGTGATGATCGCCCTTTTGCTGCGATTAAACAAGCAGATATGTTGCCTTTTAACAACTTAATTAAGCAACAGTTGTTAGATGGGATAATGCCAGCACATGTCTTATACCCACAAGTAGCGGCAGAGCCCGCTGGTTTTTCTCATCATTGGCTAAAAACAGTGTTAAGAGAGTCTCTGGGTTTTACAGGCGTTATTTTTAGCGATGATTTAACTATGCATGCTGCCAGTCAAGCAGGTGACTACCCTTCACGTGCGGTACAAGCACTTAATGCAGGATGTCAGTTATTACTGGTTTGTAACAATCCCGAAGGAGCACAGGCTGTTGTCTCTGCATTAAATACCCATTCTGGAGTAGCAGTTAATATTGAGCAGTTGAAGGGACAAAGGAAACTCAGCTGGGCTGAGTTATTAGAGCATCCCCGCCGATTAACAATACACTCTCAGCTAGAAAATCTATAGAAGAAGAAAGAAAACAAGGCTATTTGTTCATGGAAAAATTGCTGGACTTTTTAAACTTTACTAAAAGCCAGGAGACTTGGGTTTATCAGGTTTTTATCGTTGTTTTTTTAACCTTATTCGCTAATTTTATTGCCCGTCGTTTACTTGCCCGTTTACATCAGCAACTGACTAAAACCCGAACGATTTGGGATGAAACCATTGTTGACTCTGCCCAAAAGCCTTTAGCTGCCCTTATTTGGGTGATTGGTTTTAGCTGGGCAGCCGAAATTGTTCATAAAGTGTCGGATGCCGTTATTTTTCAAGCGATTGATCCAGTTCGTGAAACACTGATTATAGGCCTGATTGTTTGGTTTTTAATTCGTTTAATAAAAGCAAGTGAAACTCAATTAATTGAGCCCCGAGAAGGGAAAAAACAGGCAGACCCAACTACCGTGCTTGCCACTGGTAAGCTACTGCGGGCAGCCGTTATTATTACTGGTGTATTAGTGGTATTGCAGTCATTAGGTTATAGCATTTCTGGTGTTTTAGCCTTTGGTGGGATTGGTGGTATTGCGGTAGGTTTTGCAGCCAAAGATTTATTGGCCAATTTCTTTGGTGGGCTGATGATTTATTTAGACAAGCCTTTTAAAGTGGGGGATTGGGTTCGTTCACCTGATAAAGAAATAGAAGGGACTGTGGAATATATTGGTTGGCGCTTAACCCATATTCGAACCTTTGATAAACGACCGTTGTATATTCCTAATGCAACTTTTGCCAGTATTTCGGTAGAAAACCCTTCCCGTATGCTCAATCGGCGTATTTATGAGACCATTGGCTTACGTTATGACGATGCAGATAAAATCAAGCCTATTATTGCTGCGGTAAAAGTTTACTTAACTCAACACCCAGAAATTGAGACTAACCAAACCCTTATTGTGAACTTCAATAGTTTTGGGGCCTCTTCTTTAGATTTCTTTATTTACTGTTTTACCAAAACCACAAACTGGATACGGTTTCATGAGATTAAGGAAGAAGTACTATTAGATATTATGGAGATTATTACCAAACATGAGGCTGAAATAGCATTTCCAACCCGTACGCTGCATGTAGAACCGGTTAATGTAAGGAATGTCAATGCCTGATATAGCGATTATTGGAGGAACAGGGCTAACCCAATTAGCAGGGCTAACGCTTATTGAGCAACAATCTGTTGCAACTCCTTATGGGGAACCATCTGCTCCAATTAAAATAGGTCAGCTTGCTGGCCAGCAATTAGCTTTTTTAGCCCGGCATGGTGACCCCCACCAACTAGCGCCTCATCAGGTCAATTATCGAGCAAACCTGTTCGCCTTAAAAACACTGGGAGTAAAGGTTATTTATGCGGTTAATGCTGTAGGTGCAATCAATGCTGCTATGCCGCCTGCCCATGCAGTTATACCAGATCAAATTATTGATTATAGCTATGGGCGAGAGCACACTTTTTTTGCTGATGAGAGAGCCGTCGAACATATCGACTTTACTTATCCTTATTCAGACTCCTTGCGCCAAGCATTGCTAGTTGCAGCTGATAAAGCCGGTATTCAATGTACAGATGGTGGTGTCTATGGTTGTACCCAGGGGCCTCGGCTGGAAACCAAAGCAGAAATTGATAAGCTAGAGCGGGATGGTGTTGATATCGTTGGTATGACGGGAATGCCTGAAGCAGCCCTGGCTAGAGAAGTAGGGATTGAATATGCCTCACTAGCGTTAGTGGTGAATATGGCAGCAGGGCGTTCGCAAGGGATTATTACAATGGATGATATTAAGCAAGCCCTGGAAGAAGGTATGGGAAAGGTGTTAACAATTTTAACCCATGCAATAGCAACGTAACCTGGTTTATTTTCTGCTGCTGGGACGTTTATTTTTTATTCATCTTTTAGCAGCGGGTGATTTTTAGGTAACTGCCGGGAAATCCACAATGCCAGTTTATGGCGCATATTGGGTTCGTTATCCTGGCCTTTTGCCAAGGGCTGGATCAAATTGTCGTGTACTAATAAGCGATAAATAAAAGTGACTTTCACTTTTTGTGGATCAGACTCGTCTACTTGGCCAACCCCTCTTTTTTCTGCATAGATAGCCCCAACCCTGAGGGCTTCCTTGACCAGGCCTGCTTCATTTTTGAGTTTTTTCATTCTTAAATCCCTTCACGTATGACCAGTATGTAAGCACCGAACCCTATCCAGGAAAGCACTAATAATGCCCATGGTAACCAATGTTGTTTATACACAACAACTTCTTTGACTTCAACGGCTAGGTTGGCACTCTCATGCAGTTTGGCTGTGGTTTTTTTCAGCTTTTTATCCAACTCTCTCGCTTTGGCTTTTTGCTGTTTTTTATACTGGTCAATTCCTTTCTGAATACCCTGGGCGATTAGCCTGGTTTGCTCTTTAGTTTGGCCTGGTTTTTGAGTGCCGCGCGCAATTTTCATAGCCTCGTCTTGAGTGGCTTGGGATGTCTTATTTTTTGCTGAATATTTAGCCATTTTAAGTCAGTTAACGTATAGCGTAGATTGTTATCGTGTATCTGTTAAATTGATGAAATCAGCATAACATGAAAGTTAGCTGGTTTGCCCGTTAGACATAGTGGTTATTAGATATAGTGGTTAGTTGATGCCTTAGCCATGAGGTTAAAAAATCGATAACCAATTTGATGCGTTTTATATGGACTTTATCTTTGGAGTAAATTAAATAAATACTATTGTCTAAGCGGTTGGGTGTGATAGCAAAGCGACTTAATAAACGAATCAATTTCCCTTCTGATATTGCTTGAGCAACCCCTAGCTGGGGTAATAAGGCAATACCGCCACCACTTAACGCACAAGTATAAATTGCTGCAGGATTATTGGTGTGTAGCCAGGCATGTTGGAGACTAATACGATGCAGTTTTTTTTCGTCTTTCAAGAACCAGCTAGAGTGAGGCTGAGTAAATCGATAAGCTAATAATTGATGGCTGAATAAGTCTTGGGGGTGGTTGGGTGGCTGGTGTTTTTCCAAATAATCTGGTGCTGCTACCAGCCAGTATTCATTCTTGGCAATTTCCTTGGCAATAAGGCCAGAGTCTGCTAAACGCCCAAACCGCAAATAGATATCATGTTTCCCTTCATTGGGGTCCAATAATTGGTCATTACTATCCAAGCTAATCGTTAACTCTGGGTGACGTTGGTGTAAGTTTGACAAAACAGGGGCTACAAAGTTTGTACTCAACCACCAGGGTGCAGAAAGGCTGACATTGCCACTGACTTGCTGGCTTTTTTCTTTCAGGTTATCTCCTAAATCATCAAGTGAGGCCAGTAACGGTGATGCTTGCTCAAATAAGCTGAGACCCGCTGCGGTCATTGCTACTTTACGAGTGCTGCGGGTTAACAAGGCTACTCCCATGTCTTTTTCTAGCTCGGCAATATGGCGAGAAACAGAGGAGCTAGACAGGTTTAATTGGGAGGCGGCTTTAGCAAAGCTGGCATGATGGGCAACTGCTAGAAATGCCCGTAAGGAGTCTAGAGAGCGGATCATTATTGCAATTTTTCGAATAATATAATTGAAAATAACTGATTAATAAATGAGTGTGGAACAATTAGTATAGCGCTGTCAAGTTGTCTAGGGGATAACCCAAAGGAGCTAATATAATGCAGAAAGTACTCATCATTAATGGTGCCGAAGAGCGCGCTATTGCCCCAGGAAGATTTAACGAAAGTATGTTGGCAGTGGCGCAAGCGCTGTTATTACCTAAAGCAGAAGTAAAAATCACTCGGGTAAAGGATCATTATCAGGTAGCTGAAGAGCAAAATAAAATTTTATGGGCTGATACGATTATTTTTCAATTTCCTGTTTATTGGTTTAGTGTGCCATCAAGCTTGAAAAAATACTTTGATGAAGTTTACGCTCATGGCCTGTTTTTTGGCAACGCTAAACGGTATGGGGAAGGGGGATTTTTAACAGATAAACGTTATTTGTTGTCTACAACCTGGAACGCACCTGCTGAGGCTTTTTCATATATTAATGGGTTATTTGAGCATACTACACCTGACGATTTATTAGCATCAGTACACTTTACTCAACAATATGTAGGAATGAAGAAGCTACCAAGTTTTGCTGCATTTAATATTGTTGCTCAACCAAGCGTTGAGTATTGGCAAGAATGTTGGCAATCCCACCTTAAAATGCATCTGTTAAACAATTATGAGGATTGAGAGTAAAAAAGTATATAAAAATAGTGAATTATAATTCAGTTAAAAGCAGTTTATGATAGGTTGCTTATTTAGATAAAGCTATTTTGTAAAGGTTGGCAAATTAACAAAAAATAGCTTAAAAATGGCAAAACATGTCTTTCTTTTTGAGGTAGGATAAAAATAAGAAGATTAAATAAAAACAAAGAGGATGTGTCGATGAAATTAACAATATCAAAATCTGTATTATCTGTAATGGTGTTGCAGATGTCGCTACACCATTCTGCTGAAGCTACTGGAAATAATGGATCATTTCCTTATTGGATCACAGATGATTGGTTTTCCAGTTATACAACAGGTGATGATCAGTGTGCTGCTACTTTTAAAGGGCAAGCCAACGGATTAGGGACAGCCAATTGTGATCAACAATATCCCTTTATCTGTAAGCATAAATACAACAGTAATGACTTAAAAATAACCCAGCGTGCTGAAAAATGGGACATGGGTCATCAAGCCTGTAATGATGAGTTTGGTGATAATTATCAGTTTGCCATTTATGCGGATCGCGAGGAGTTTGAAACTGTTATTGGCCTTCAAGCCAATCAGTGGAGCTGGGTTAATTATTTTAAAACTGCAGATGACCGACGCCATCGAAACCCACTAGATCACCGAGGAGAAACCTGGACATCTCGCCCATTTATTTATAGCCATTGGGCATCCAACGAACCGAATCGAGATAATGGTTATTGTGTGGTAATGGGGCAGGGTAATTACGAAGGCTATTGGTATGCGGATAATTGTGATAATCAACATCAAGTGATTTGTCGCTCTAATGACCGAACTCAATGGCGTATTACCAAGCAGGCTGTTAGTTGGATGGATGGTGATAATGCCTGTAAAGCTCAGTTTGGCAGTGACTTTGATTTTGCAATTCCAAGTACGAATGAAGAAGATATAAAAGTAAAGCACTTAGCTTATAAATATACGCAAAATGGCCAGGTTTGGTTAGGACTATATGCTTCTAGGCGACACAAGCGTTGTATTGGTCCTGTGAGTTTTTGGGTCTGTGCGGGTGCGGCAGTATTCTTTGGTACGGTTGTTCATGGCTATCATGCTTATACTGCTGAAACAACCTTTGATGCTAAAGCATTTAAGCCAAAGCAGCCAGACCATGATCAGCAGCATGCTTTACCTTGGTATTTTAGTGCTATTGGGCTTGATCAGATTGCAGATAAAATAAAAATTCGCTCAACAGTATCAGTGTCTGTAGTTGATTCTGGCATTAAGTTTGTGAAAGGACTTGCTGGCACTGAAGCCTTTTCAAAAAGCTATACAACCGATGGTAAAACAGAACCAGTAAAAGGCACAGACGAAGCAAAATATATTCATGGCACTGCCATGGCGGGGGTAATTGCTTCTCAAGATACTATTGTGCAAGGTAACCGAGTGGTGGGGGTGGCACCAGGGGTTAAAATTGTTAATCGGCGTTGGACCCCGAATGGAACCAACAGCACTGCGCTATTAACAGCGGTTGAAGATGCCGTTAGCTTACAGGCAGATGAGAGGGTACAAGAAACCATTATTAATATTTCTGGTGGTAATACGGGAACAGGGAATGCTAATGAATGGAATGGTTTATTACAACGGTTAGGGGCAGCCGGTAATGCATTAATAGTCGCGTCTGTGGGTAATGATGCATTAGATATACGAACAGCTTCGCCTGATAAACAAATTTGGCCGGCAGCTTATAAACCAAAAGCTAAAGTGCATAAAGATAATGACCCAGTGATTCGAGTAGCAGCGTTGGCTCAATATAAATCAGGTGAAACACCACAGATTTATCGCGGCCGCTCAACAGGTAGTCGTTACGGCTCTGGTCGTGTAGATATTGGTGCGCCGGGTCAAAATATTGCTGTATTGACTCCTGATGGTGAAGTTAAGCCCTCTAATGGAACTTCTGAAGCGGCTGCGATTGTGTCGGGAGTTGCTGCGTTATTAAAATCCTGTAACCCAGGGGCAACCATGAAAGCAATTAAACAAGCAATCCTGGTTAATGCCGATAAAGTAGCCAGCTTAGAGGATAAAATTACTGAAGGGCGGGTCCTTAATGTGGCGCGAGCTTACAATAACTTTTGTCCCAAAAAAGATGAATTCTAAAAAGGCTTAGCGCAGGTAGTTCATTACTGAACTACCTGCGCTGGTTATGCTAATTGGCAGTAGTGCTTGTTTTAAGTCGCATAAAACGTTTATTGATGATTCTTACCCGCTTGAAGGTTTATCCCAGGTAATGTACCAAGAATCTGGCTGGGGACACTAAAGTGTATGGGGGAATCCCTGAGCATGACTGGCAAAGAGTATAGTTGCACTTCAAGTATAATTCTTATATAGTCCCCGCCGTATATCAAATATCTTAAATCTTTCATTTCATTGATAACCAGAAGGAGGCTCAAATGATGATAGTTCGCTTGATCGTAATAGCATTGGGCTTCTTTGCTGATCGGCCCTTTAGCTAACGTTTCAGTTAGGTTGATAGCTGCGTACCATTACAACTTTCTAGCCTTTTGTAGCAGTAATATTTATTGCTAAGTAATACTGCTGTGTCTGTAGTAAGGGCTGACAATATTTGTTTGCATACACTATTTAATTTATGACTAGTGGTGAGCAAGCTGTTATGAGTGTATTGGTTATGTAGCGATGGCACTTCTAATCACTTATTTTCTAATTTGCTGTTTCTGGTCGTCTTGTATAAGAGTCTGTCAGGTTTTGCAGAGGCGATAAACAATAATTAGAGGTGCCCTAACCCGACTATTTCATCAAACCACAGAAAAAATGCATGTAGCCTAAGTTAAATCATCGGCTTTAGCATGTTTATGGGCGTTACATTTGGCTCTATTTCCTTCGAGCCTTGGAACCACCAAGGTTAGTCAGAAACTAAAGCAAGCTGTTTAGCCAGAATGCCCAGAATCTTTGATATCTGATGAAATATTCGGGTTAACGTCAATAGGAAACTTAGTTCTTATGTGTCTGCTATTTTATATTGTTAGTTTTCAATGTTATGGACAAGAAAGAAATACAAGAGTTTATCGCTTGTTTGGGCGACGAAAGGCGCCTATTTTATTATCATAAAGATCGTTATTGCTTTGATTTATTACGTTATGAATTACAAAGAAATAATCGATCAACGGGTAAACTTAGTCAATTAAAGCAAAGCCAATTTAGTCAGTTTTTTAATAAAAATACGGTTAAAAATGCCTTAGCAGGTTATGGTAATGGTGAAATTAGTGATGATCAGCTAGCCAGTTGCTGGCTTGATAAACCGTTAATGTTTACTTTAACTTTGGATTGTTGGGGCGAGAGTGATAGAGGCTGGGATCAAACATCTCGTAATCAGTCTAATCTCGTACTTCAGATTAATTTTACTGGCGAACATTTGGATGCATATAAACGGTTAATTAAGCCTGAAAATATGGCTTATGGCCCATTTGAAAACAGTGGCCATCCTATTAATACTAAAGGCCGCCATACCATGGCATGGGTAAGATTGGATTTTGATTTAGCCACCAATGAAGCGCTAATTGAAGAAATACAAAATGACTGGTTACGGGAAGCAAATAGTGCTTTAAAGCGGCTAGAGGCAAGAAGAAAAAACAATCCTAATACTAAACCCAGTCAAGTATGGTATGGCATTGGTGGAAGTCATGAAGAACTTGCCGAATATGTACTGACAGCGTTAAAACCCTATCAGCAAGTATGGTCAGAAGTGGCATTAGCCGCTGCGATTCAATTGATTCGGGAAGAGCTAGGTATTACCACAATTTACTACCACACCTATGAAACAGGGAAAAAAATCAAAGACATATGTTCAAGCCCACCTCGGTCAATGTACACAAAACTGCCGAAACAGTTTGGCTTTAAGCAAACAACAGAAACACCGGAATTTTTAATGAAAGATAAAGTGTCTCGTCGTTATTTAAAAGCGATTAAACATCCCGAGTGGTTTGTAATGAGGTTATAGAGCTTAAAAATGAAGCCTTCTGAACTGTTTGTAGAGGTATTTGGGTAACAGCAAAGCAGATTTATAGTTTTTATATAGTAAGGTGCTATTGAGAAAATTAATAAGTAAAAGTGGATGCTTTGGTGAAGCTGAGCTATAACGAGAACAAGCTTTTAAAGTCTGCTAGTAATTGGAGTACTAATAATGCTTAGCGATAAACAAAAAGAGCTAGTTAGTATTTATATTACTGAAGATGAGGCATTTGGCCCTGTTAATGCTGCAGAAATAGAAGATACAGAAGCACTTCAAATATTATTTGACACACATAATCGTATCTATAAGCAACTGCATCAGCGGCCCTCGATCGTCATTGGCAGAAAAGGAGCAGGAAAAACATCCTACTTACACTCAGCTTATTTCGAGAAAAACTACGATTATGTGGTTGAAATAAGTACCCCAAAGGCTTTTACCAACGTTATTGAGTCAATAGAAAAAACAACAAAAGGGGCACTATTTCCTGAAACAATTGCAGAAATGTGGGAGACGGTTCTATGTATAACATTTTTTAGTAAAATTAGGGAGGAGTTATGTGCCTCTAAAAAACTGATAGATGCCTACTTAGCCAAAATTGGTATTAGAGCTGGGGCAACTATCGACGATGTGTTATGGAATATTGCAGACACAATATCCGAAAAAGCATCTGGAAAAGCGCTTGGTATAATAGCAGAGATTTTGCGACGAACGGATAATATTTCTTTTGCAGATGTAAAAGAAACAGTTCGCAAAGAGCTACAAGAAAAAAAACAGCGTGCTGTAATTATGCTTGACTCATTAGATGAGTTCCAACTCGATATTGACTCGGTTAGTTTAGCTTTACAAGGACTTTTAAAGTGTATTGGACGGTCAAATAAACCATCGGCAAGAACTGATATCAGATTTTGTCTGCCTGCTGAGCTATTTCATAAGTTCCAGTCTATTTCATCAAATCCTAACAAAGATTTTCGTAGAGAGCTGGTGTTGCACTGGACTGCACCAGAACTTTTACTTGTAGCCGCGAATAGGCTGCTGCTTTATTTAGAGTTATATAAAAATGATTTTTATAAAAATTATGGAGCAACATCAATTTTGAATAACAATGATGTGCGAAAGATTTTTCATACTATTTTACCTAATCAAATGGTAGGGGGATTAGGTGTAACAGAGGAACCTTTAGCATATATTATTCGTCATACTCAATTATTACCACGCCATCTTTTGATATTGTTAAACTCAATTTGGCAAAGAAATAAACGTTTAAGCGAAAGTAACTGTTTGAAATTACATGAAGACTCAATTAGAGAAGGAGTCAGCGCAGTAGAACAAAAGTTGGTAATGGAAATATTTGTAGCATATAAGGCAGTGCATCCCCATGCTCAAGCGGCTTGTGAGCAATGTTTTCCTGAGTTGCATCATGTGTTTTCAATAGGAGACTTGGAACGGGTATTCAGAACACATGGTAAAAGAGCTACTGAATCAGATGATTTTTTTCTTTTTAAACGAATGCTTATTGAAATAGGCGCAATAGGTAAAGTAATTAATGTTACAGATCGATATGTTCAAGCTTTATTTGAATATACTGTTCCTCATCGGCTAGTAACTAGCACTGACGATGAATTGTGCATACATCCTTTATTTTCAGAAATTTACTCAGCTAAAACTAAATTGAAAATGCCTGTATATCCGTATGGATCAATGCTTGATGATCCTGACTATAGAGAGTGGGACTAAAATAACATATAAACTACTTATTCTAGAATTTCTATATATTCTGGTATACTAATACTGCATTTTTGTTAAGTAATAAGAATTGAGACCATAAGCTAAATAGGCCCACCCAAAAAAATGATTACCCAAACTCAACTGTGATATAGTTGGCTTTTATAGTTCTTCCCACCTGTACTGATTTCTATAATTTACCTGCATAATGAGTCTAACGATAAAAACAAATGCCATTTAAGCAGGCCCAAGATATCTCTAGTAAGCAAAATAAGGATATGAATATTCTTGGCTTTGGGTATTAGAGGTGCCTTAAAAATAATGGGTCGAAATGGTTATTAATACTTAATGTGTATTAAATATCACATTAAGTATGTGCTGTTAGGAGCTAAACGATGCCTACGACCCCTACTGTTGATCACCCAAATGCTGTTAATCAGGCTAATGATTTAGGTTTTGAAGATACCCCTGATCAGCAGCCCCTGAGAAGAAATAGCCCAAGCCGGCAAGGTTTTCGAAAACTAGCTAAGCGCTTGGGGCCGATGGTAGCAGCGGGTACCAGTCAGGAGTCCACGAGCCATCGAGCATCTCGTCGAGCGTCTACAGTCATAGCTGATTCACAACAACAGTTTTCTGGACATCAATACTCGACTTCAACAAGTTCTTCGGATCAGCAAGTCACCCAGTTCAAAAAGCCATTACTATCACGACTAAAACTGGTGGTTTCTTTAGTCAGTGGCGATAAGCTTAATGTCGAGTTACCAAAAAATATCGATATTAAACAGGTTAAAGTGTCAGGAAATGGTGAGCAACTCTGGATATTAAGTAAAAAAGGGACTCTTTATCAATTTAACCGAGGCGCTGAGGGGAAAGGAGAGCTGCAATATAATCAAGGATTCTCTGCTTTGTTAAATCAAGGTAATAATCGTTATCAAGCTATTGAAACTGCCCAGGATGGAACCTTATATTCGGTAGATAATGTGGGTTATTTATATCAAGCCAAGCAAGATAAAGGCGTTACAAGTATTTCTCGTTCAAGTGACGCCAGTTTTGCGAAATTGATATTGCAGGATAAAGTTAGTGCTAAAGGCAGCAATTATCAACAAGTCAAACCTAAATTAGATTTAGCGTTAGCACAAGGCCATTTAAAAGTCCTTAGTAATGGCGTTGAACAGGGAATTCAAACGGTTCAAGCGTTGTCACCACAGTTTGTTGGGCAAGCAGCTGGTATTTATACAGCTGCGGATGGGCAGCGCTGGCTGCTGGAAAACAATCAGTTGTTCAAGTGGAACGTTAATCAACAGCAGTGGGAGTCTGGTCATGATAAGACAGTGTCGCAGCTACGAGTGGGTGGCGATGGTCAGCTTTATGCATTAAGTGAACGGCGTGAAATTTTACGTTTAAATAATAATTCAACGGTATCTGTTTACCGATTAACGACAGCAAATAAATTAATTCAAGATTTTACCGTACAACAGAACCAACAAATTGCTTTTATCGATACAGAACAACATTATAGCTTTACTTCAACAGCAGCTCGCTTGGTGACGACACCTGTAGTATTACCTGACGAGGTTAAAGCGACAGCATTAATTAACAATAATAATGAGCGCTGGCTATTAGGTGAAAATCAGCAGTTATATCGAGTCACATCGGGAAGTGCACAACCTCAAGTAGTGGGATTACCAGAAGGGGTAGATGGGGTTGTTCGTTTTGAGCGAGTGATGACTGATGCAGGTCCTCAATTACAGATAGCAGCTAAAAAAGATGGACGCTTACAACAGTATATATATGTTAATGATAACTGGCAGGTGGGTATTGCATTAGATAGCGCGGCTTTATTTGTTAACTCTGAAGGTTTAAGTAAAGCTGTCATTGGGCATAGTGGGTTTGTTCAAACCCGAGACGGTGAAAGATATGCCATTCATAATGGAGAGTTACACTATCAACGGGCAGATGATGGTCGTTGGCATAGTACGGGTGTACATAATCTAAGTCAGTTAAAGTTGGGGGGAGATGGTCAACTATACGCCTTGCGAGGTATTAATGAGTTAGTCACCATTAATCAAAAAACCAAGTCTGTTCAGTATGGATTACCGGCAGCTAAACATTGGGGTAATGACCGCCAGCAAACCCAATTTACCCCTGATAGTTTGACGATTGCGAATCATGCTGTCAGTGATTTTACGGTGGGGCGTGATGGGCAAATTCATTTTCTGGATCATCAAGGGCAATTATATGAATATAATAAAAATAATCAGCAAGCTAATATAATAACACCTGCACCTCGATTAACAGCAATCAGCAGTAATAAGCAGGGACAATTGGTAGGGTTAACTGGAGAGGGAGAAATTCTCAAACAAACAGACACTAACTGGCGTCATGTCTTTACTGCTTCAGGCCAAAAAGTACTTGGGCTAAACCAAACCTCGACTGGTGAACTGGCAGTTATGCTAGAAAATCAAGCGTCTGGTGATAGCCAGCTTGCTATTCGTAAAACACTGAACAGCCAAGGTCAACTGATTGATATTTCCCAGGAAGCAATCATTGACAAATTATTTCAGCGTTTAAAACAACAGGATGTTGATCAGGTCAGGTTACCAGGTACGGGGCTGACTGCCAAAGGTAATTTTGCTTTTGTTGGTGTAGAGAGTGGTAATCCAAATAGCGAAGGAATCAATACAAAAGATTATTTAACTGCTCATTTATATCATAAGAAAACCAATTGGTTGCACTGGCCGAGGCCATTAAAAGCCATTGGCTATCATTTTCAGCATCGGGCTAGAGGAAGAGAGGGGCTAAAATCTTTATATAGTGAAATAGGGAATAACTTTAATCAATTAGTACAGCACTTATCGGTTAAGCAGTCAGGACAACAGCAAACGCTGTCGGCGCGTATTGAGCAAACACTTAATGCTGGGCGTATTACTCAGGAACAAAAAGACCAACTATTGGGATTAAAGCAGCAGCTAGAAGCTGAAACGCTTTCTTATTTGACGCGGCTAGGTAAAAAGAAAGGATTACTCACTGAGTCGGGTGAGGTCAATCAACAATTTACGGGTAATACAAAAGCTAAGGTGGGTCGCTTCTTAAACCCACGAATTACTTCACAGGATTTAACCAAAGAACTCAATCAATTATGGGAAAATTATCAGGGTGATGAAAGTAATTCAGCTTTATCAAAAATAAAACAACAATTAAAGTTGATGCAGGAAAAGGGGCTGTATTTAAGACATCCTGGACAAAATAACGGGTTTACTCGGCGTGATTATGACGACAATGTTGGTTTGTTGACTGCGCGTGTTGTGCAAAATAGTAATACCTTGGCGGATTTGGATAATTTAATTAAAGTAATTAATGGTACTAAGGAGAGTCACTTTAAAAGTGACGAAGTAAAACAGTTGATCACTGAACTTCAGGATGGCTATGATAGTAGCGCAATTAAAAAATTCAGTGATATGGGCTTTAGTAACCTAGATCGACTGGAATCCAGCTATGATGCCGTACGCTTTTTCAGTAAAGCTTTTAGTAAGACCCACCACCCTGTCTATCAAAATGCACTCAATACCTTTGGTAGCGAAACCCCTGAACAATTAAAAAATAATTTACATGATGCTATTACTCATTTGAAAAAAGGTGAAACATTAACATTTGACCGTAATTATTCTGGTGGTAGTGCACCTTTTTTTATGATTAATAAATTACAACAGTTGGTGAGCCCAATCGGGATTGAGTTGGAACCTGGCGTTAAAGCAGAAAGGCATTATGGGCTTTCGTTTGAAAAAACGGATAAAGGCATTAAGGTGGCTTTTGTTCGAGATATGAGCATACCTGCTAATGTAACCGCTGGTGGGTATTTTGGTACGCCAGGCGTTGCTTCTGCTCGGGTAGGAGGCGTATTAAACCCAACCTTAAAACACGATAAAAATAATCAGCTCGCCTTTGAAATTGATAACGGAAAAGTTGAACAATTTCTTAATGATTTAACCCAAGGTAAACTCAAACCAACCCAGTTGCTGGCACAGGGACATGACTATGCAGTGAAAAGAGGACATAAATGGGGCTTTGATTTAGATCTGCATGCTGTTGCAGAAGCACGCTTAACCGGAAGTGGTAGTACGGCCAGTGGCGAAAACACAGGTACTGATGGTGTTACCGATGTGAATGGTTGGGCGAGGGCCAAAGGTGGTATTAAATTTACTGTAAATGTATTGAGTGCAAATAAAGATCGGTCAACAACTACAAAAGATAATGGCGAGCAAACCCAGTCCCATTCAAGTAATCGTCCACGCTTTTTGACTAAAGCTGGCTTAGATGTTGAGGCGACCAGCCACTTTAAATTTGGTGTTGATCATGATGAATTTAGCACCAATGCACTTAGCTATTCTGCAGGTGCCAAATGGAGTGGATCAGTCGAGTCAAAAACCAGCAAAAGTTATGATGTCACAGCCAAGCCGGCAGAGCAGGTTAAACTAGTAGAGTGGCAAGCGATTGTTGGGCAATTACAAACGCAATTTAAAGATGATTTAACCTCACAACAACAGCAGATATTAAATCGAGTTGCTAATAGTAAAAGTGAGAATGAAGCGGGTGCAGCGGAAGCAATTAAACAGTTACAAGGGCTTGACTTCAGTCAGGCTTTAACAAAGTTGGATGCTGCTGGTAGCGATTCTGCACGGCAAACCCTTCAGCAGCTTGAATCACTGACAATACAACAACAGTTGGCTGATCAGGGTAAGTATACGATCAGTGATGTTTCTTTTGGCAAAACAATGAGTAATTTATCGCGCTTAGATGAGCGTAGTTTGCTTGGCTGGGCGGGGGCTCAGTTTAATCCTGGCCATCAACAACAAAGCAGTTCGCGTACATTGCATGAGTGGATGGATAAGCATCCTGAGCTGAAAACCCTGGTGAATACCTTAAAACAGAGTGATGCTACAGAAGCTAAAATCACTCTGGAGTTAACAGAGCATGCAAAATTAAAAGTGGCTCGATTAATGGCCAGCAATGACCCTGAGGCGTCTATTCAGTTGGCAACACTGCTGAATGACCGAACCCAGTTTCGGATTAAGTCCATTGAAGTCAGTGCCAGTGCTAAAAATAACAGTGCGTTTGGTCAATCCATTGGGTTAGCTAACTTCAAAAGTGCCGCTGCTACCAGTATTAAGAAAAAGCTAGGTAAAATCAGTTTTAATTATGATAATAATCATACAACACCTAACGGCTATCAATTAGAAGGTGAGTTATTAACGAAAATTCCACGGCACTTGACAACGGTGTTGAATAACTTTGAGCAAACCCATCAACAACGCTTGCTGAATGTGGCTGATAGTGTTAACCAGCATAATATGAATGCGCTGGTTGCTGATCCCATTCAAGCTGCCCGAGCAGCACTATTGGGGCAGCTGTCAGAATTAGGCATTAATCAAGTGACACCAGCAGAAATTAAAGGTATGGCGCGAAGAACTCAGGAGCTGTTTTCACAACTATTAGCTTCTGATCAAAGCGCATTACTCACTCAATTGATTAATGGCCCTGTTGATAATAGAGCTACTGCTTTAAAACAGATAACGGATATATTAACTGAGCTAAAACTGCAGCAACCAAAACTCAATCCATACCAACAACAACTTTATCAGCGGGCCCATTTAGCCAGTCAACGCCATGCTGATGTGACTCGTTTATTAACTCAAGCGACTAATCAAGTTGCTTCGACAGAAAGTCAGGCTCCTGGCACTATTTTACAATTTGTGCGTGGTCGACTGGCTTATCAAAATCGATTATTAACCCAAACAGAAGCCATGCAGGTAGTACGGCATTTTGGAGATCAAATCCTACAAAAGATGCAATCCGGTTATAGTGGATTTGCTACTTTTGATGGTGAATCACCATTTAATGGTGAAGCGGTGCAACGGATTGTCCAGCGGCAAGAAAATGCTAATTCAATTCAGCCTCGTATAGGCCAGAGCCCTCGTTTGCGTACCTTAAAAGTAGGCGATTTAATTCATCTGTTAATATCAGGTGAATTAACCTTAAATCGACTGAATCCTGCCCAGCGACTGTTAATTAATGAATATTTCCCAGGTGATCGAACCAGCCAACAGCAGCAACTGCAAGCACTTGCTGATAACCCAGCTAAATTAGCAGCTATCATCCATCAAGCTAATCAGTTCAGCCCTGCCGAATTAGTAGCCAGTGATCGTTTAACTGGGTCAACAGGGCAACGAGGGTTAGAATACTTGTTGTCATGGGATCAGTTTGTTCTGGAAGGGGCAACTAAGTTCAAACAACAGGTAGCGCCTAATGCAAAGGTAAATTTTGCACCACAATCGTTGTATGTTCAGCTCAGTCAGTCTAATCAACCCAAAGGCCGTTGTACTGGACTGGCAATGGCCTATCTACAACTGTTGAGCCAGGACAATGGGGTAGCCAAGAAGAATAAGCTGTTTGAGACCTTGGTCACTCATTCAGCGATTTATCAACAATCAATGGATGAAGGTGTTAGCAATAAAGAAGTGGCGGATGCAAATCGATTTGCCACATTAATTGATCAATTACATGCAACCAGTCAAACGGGTGGTAATAATAATCCGTTACAAGCAGTAGGTGATTTAACGGTTAGTGACCTTGTCGGTCGGCTTGCAGCTAAAGGGGATCAATATTTAGTATTAAATACTGGTAATCACAGTTTAGCAGTAGCGAAGAAGGGAGAGCAGTTCTTTTTTTATGACCCTAACTTTGCTGATGTGGAAGTAGCCTCCACAACCAACTTACATCAGGTATTAACTAAACACTTAAATCTGTCTTTGAGTAGCCAAGCTAATCAGTCGCTAGCACAGCTGTATCAGACGAAGCAAACTCACAATAAACCAACGTTTAGTGTGTTTCAGCTAGATTCAGATAATACAGCTTTAGCCCAGCAGGCCGCTAAATTGAATCAGTTTGTTAATACTGAACAACTGATGACGGAGCGTGATAGACTCGCACAGTTGGGTGAAGCTGAATTTAACGGACAAAAAATTAAATGGACTACCCTGTACGATATGGGCGCCAGCGTGGCGGGAAGGAGACTGACGACAGCGGATGCACAAGCTATGCAGCAAGCAGGCAATGTTAACCAATTGCAGTTTGATCGTAGTCAGTTAGGTGAGTTTGTGACTCAGCGGGTACAGACGCTTGATAATACGCTAACCCCTGCAGCTCAATGGTTGAAATCAGTTATCCAGCAACAGGGAAGTGAAACAACTCAGACCTTATTAACCCATTTAACGGAAGGACAAACAACGACTATTGCGGATGACTTTATTAATGCTGTCGATCGTCATATTAATAGTCAGTTAAATGTTTCTCCAGACTTTTGGCAATCATTAACCACCAAAGTAAAAGCAAATAGCCATCTTGCAACAGCGAATGCTGTATCGAATAAAGTAGGAAAAGGTTTACAGGGATATGGTTATTATCAAAATATCATGGGCATTTTCAATGCCTTGCGCCGGAGTAATCAGCCAGGCGTTGACCAAAGTGAAATTAATAAAGAAATTGGCTTGGCTGCAGGTGGGCTAGCGGCAGACTTATTAGAGCCTCTAGCAGAAAAAGGGCTGCAAAAAGCTGGTTTGTCACTGGTCAATCGCTTTGGTCAGTCAGCTTCTACAGCAGGTAAGTTCGCCAGTAAGCTAGGCACTGGATTAATGCGAGCCGGTGGTGCGGTGTTAGGCGTATTAACCTCGGGATTTGATATTTATTCGGCAGTTGACTCCTTTAAAAAACTGGCTTCAGAAACTGACCCAAAAAAACGTCAGGATTTAATTGTCAATGGTTCACTCTCGGTAAGTGGCGCGGTGGTGGGGATTGCCACTGCTATAGCAATTGGGATTGGTGGTACCGCGGCAGCTGTTGCAGGTCCCATTGGGGTGGCTGTAGCAGCGGTGTTAGCCATTGGTGGGCAAATATATAATGCTGTACGGCAAGTAGATGAAATAGACGACTATATTAGCCTTAGTACAGGAGAGCGTTTACGCAGTGGTTGGTTGGCCTTTTGGGGAAAACAACTGGATGAAAGTGTGCTTCGACGATATGGAAAGGCAAAAGCTGAGACTGAAGGCCGTAAACTATTTGATAAAACCCTAAGAGAAGGTTCTGCAGGTCAACTGGAAAGCATGCTGGATAACGTTGATACCCTGGTTTATTCAAAAGGAAAAGTAGAAGTAAAAGACCGTTCTTATTATACATATGAAGAGCGTGAGAGTGCAGGAATGGGTTTTGCTCAGACCATGCGAAGGTGGACAGAAAAAGTTTATCATCCCAGGTTTGATCCAGCATTAAAGGAAAGCGATGACAATGTGGATTTGACTAGTGGGGTTGCAGGTCATTTCCAGGCTCGTGCTTACCAAGACCAAACGGATAAGCATGGTAATAAGATCAAAAAAGAAGTCGATACAAACGCTGCTGATAATTTGAAAGTAAAGAGTTTTGAAAATGCTGGAAGTAATGCGGCTGCTGTTCAAGCAACTCAACAAGACGACAAGAAAGCTGCTTTTATTAATCTTGGTGAGGGTAATGACACAGCGAAAGGCTTCACACATAAACGTAATATTTTTATTGTTGGTGAAGGCGAAAAAACATTTACCGGTGGGAAAAAAGATGATGCCTTTATTATATCGGGTAGTAGAGCACCTAATAAAACCAGTCAATTAACGGCAGGTGAGGGTAATGATACGGTTATTGCTCAGGGGGATTTAACTGATCGAACTGAAGATACGG